>NZ_JAVIIV010000025.1:0-83489 GCF_033977215.1 Mesorhizobium humile | reverse complement strand
GTGTGACCGATGCCGATCGTGCCGTCGAGCGGCTCTTCCTTCAGCCGGCGTTCAAGGTTGATGAGCTTGCCCTCGGCGCGGCGGCGGCCAAGCTCACCCTTCTCAATGGTGGCGACACCGGCCGAGTCGTAGCCGCGGTATTCGAGCCGCCTCAACGCATCGACGATGAGCGGCGCGACTTGGCTTCGGCCAACGATTCCAACGATACCGCACATGGCGCTTGCCCCCGATTCCCAGCGGAAAATCCGGCGTTATCTAGGGACTGCCGGCCTGCCGCGAAAGTCACTTTGCGTTTCGTTCCGTGTCAGCGGAACGGTTCTTTGCCAAGGCACAATGCCAGACTGCGCTTGCAATCCGGTTACCTGAACCGCTCGGGTTTTCAGGGCCCAGGTTTTCCACTCGTTCATATCTGATCGAGCAGCGACCGCCTCCCGAAGGAGGTGCTGAAGATCATTCCGCGGCCTTCTTCTTCGCCGCAGCGGCCGAGGCGAAGCGCTCGCGCAGCTCCTTGCCCTTGCCGGGGATCGTCTTCTGGCGGGCACGGCCGAAGGCCAGAGCGTCGTCGGGCACGCTCTCGGTGATCACGCTGCCGGAGGCGATATAGCCGCCCTTGCCGATCGTGACCGGCGCTACCAGCGAGGAGTTCGAGCCGACAAAGGCCCCCTCGCCGATATCGGTGAAGAATTTCGAGTAGCCGTCATAATTGCAGGTGATGGTGCCGGCGCCGATATTGGCCGCGGCCCCGACACGCGCATCGCCGATATAGGTCAGATGGTTGACCTTGGCGCCCTCCTCGATCGTCGCCTGCTTGACCTCGCAGAAATTGCCGACCTTTGCCTTGTTGCGAAGATCAGCGCCCGGCCTGAGCCGCGCGAAGGGCCCGACATCGCAATTGGACGCGATCGTCGCGCCCTCGATATGGCTGAAGGCGTGGATCTTGGCGGCCGAAGCGATCCTGACGCCCGGCCCGAACCAGACATTCGGCTCGACGATCGTGTCGGCGCCGATCTCGGTATCGTGCGAGAAATAGACGGTCTCGGGCGCAATCAGCGTCACGCCCGCCATCATCGCCTCGCGCCGCCGGCGCGCCTGCCAGACCCGCTCCGCCTCGGCAAGCTCGGCCCGGTTGTTGATGCCGAGCGCGTTTTCGAAACTGGCTTCCGTCGCCACCACGCTGAGGCCTTGCGCGCCGGCGATCTCGACGATGTCGGTCAGGTAGAACTCACCCTTGGCATTGTCGTTGCCGACTTTTTCGAGCAATTGCAGCGCCTGGTCGCCGGCAATGGCCATCATTCCCGCATTGCAGAAGGTGATCTTCTTCTCGTCCTCGCTGCAATCCTTCTCCTCGATGATGGCAAAGAGCTTTCCGCGTCTTTCGATCAGGCGCCCGTATCCGGTTGGGTTTGGAGTGCGAAAGCCAATGACGACGACGGCCGCACCCTCTGCCAGCTTTTGCCGCGCGGCTGCCAGCGCTTGCGCATCGATCAGCGGCGTGTCGCCGAACATGACGAGAATATCGTCATAACCTTTTGATATCGCTTCGCGAGCGGCAAGCACCGCATGCGCGGTGCCGAGCCGCTTCTCCTGCACGAAAGTCTCCGCCTTCGGCGCGAATTTCTGCGCCGCCTTGCGCATCTCGTCGGCGCCGTGGCCGATCACCAGCGCCAGGCCTGTTGCACCGGCGGCCTCCGCCGCCTTCACGACATGCGCCACCATAGGCAAGCCGGCAATGGCGTGCAGCACCTTGGGCATGGCGCTTTTCATGCGCGTGCCTTCGCCGGCGGCGAGAATGACGGACAGGCAGGATCTCTGGCTCATGAAATGGCAACCATGTGAAAGGGCTTGAATCAACGCATGCTAGCAGCGGGGTGATGCTGCACCAATGCGGTTAAATTCCGGTGAGGTGGGAGAGCAGCTGACTCTGAGCGGGTCCGCCATTCGATCTGGTGCTGCGCGCCCGGCCCTACCCCAGCCGCCCCAGCACCGGAAAATTCTCCAGCAGCCAGTAGGACGCGCTCTGCACGCCGCCTGTGAGGAAGAACACGCCGGCGACGACCAGCAGCGCGCCGATCGCCTTTTCGACGCGGCCGAGATGGACGCGGAATTTGCCGAGGAAGCGCATGAAGGCGCCGGAAAACAGCGCCGCGATCAGGAACGGGATGCCGAGGCCGAGCGAATAGGCCGCGAGCAGCAGTGCGCCCTCGCCCACCGTCTCGCGCCCGCCGGCCAAAGTCAGGATCGGTCCCAGCACCGGGCCGATGCAGGGCGTCCAGCCAAAGGCGAAGGCCAGCCCCATGACATAGGCGGCGATCATGCTGGCGGGCTTGCCCTGCGACTGGAAGCGCGCCTCGCGCGACAAGAGCGGAATGCGCAGGATGCCGAGGAAGTTCAGGCCCATGATGATGATCAGCGCGCCAGCCACCATCGCCAGCGGCTCCTGCCAGACGCGGAGCAGGTGGCCGATGGTCGAAGCGCCGGCGCCGAGCGCAACGAAGACGGTCGAGAAGCCGAGCACGAAAGCGAGCGAAGCATAGAGCAGCGCGCCGCGCGCGCCTTCCTTTGCCGTCACGCTTTGATTGCCGCGGAAATCGTCGACCGAAACGCCGGCCATGTAGCAGAGATAGGGCGGCACCAGAGGCAGCACGCATGGCGACAGGAACGAGATCGCCCCTGCTCCGACCGCGCTGACATAGCCGATGTCCAATGCCATTTCGTCCGCCCTGCTTGTGCTGGCGACGATATAGCGACGCGGATGGCGCTTCGCCAATCACCATTGTGTGGCACGTCGCCGCTTCGCCAAGGAAGAAACAGCCGCGCCAGGGCGTTGACATAGCCAGCGCGGAACTTCCGCGCGTGTTCTCAGGGAGATTGTCATGAAATCGATCGCACTCGGGTTTGCCGCACTTTTGCTCGGCACCGCCGCGTCCCATGCCGCCGAAGCGTGGAAGGAAGCCGAAGTCGGCGGCACCAAGATCTACACCGATGCCAAGGGCATGACGCTTTACACTTTCGACAAGGACGAAAAGGGCAAGTCCACCTGCTACGACAAATGCGCCGCCAACTGGCCGCCGCTGAAGGCCGAGGCCGGCGCCAAGGCAGACGATGAATGGACTGTTATCGACCGCACAGACGGCTCCAAGATGTGGGCCTATAATGGCAAGCCGGTCTACACCTTCGTCAAGGACAAGAAGGCCGGTGACATGAGCGGCGAAGGCGTCGCCGGCGCCTGGCATGTCGTCAAGGCCGATTGAACCTGCCCTCGCCACCGCCTGGCTGGAGGGTGGCTGCCGGGTCTCTCTCGACTCGGCAGCCGGCAATCCCTTTCCGATCCGAGCCGCTTCGACGATCGTCTTGCGACAAGAGCGCACGACCGTATCTCATGTGATCGAGACGCGGACCTCGCCATCCCCAAAAAATGTGATCTTTGCCATACACTCTAAGAGTGTATCGCCGATCGCCGCTTCCCAAATTGCCCGCCTCCCCTTGACCGATTGCAAAAGCGCGGCCATGTGAGCGACGAAAAGAGTGGGATTTCGTCGCGCGTCGCGGAGTTCTTCCGCCACCTCACAGCTGATTAAGAGACCTCATGGACGTCGTCGTCGTCGAATCGCCGGCCAAGGCGAAGACAATCAACAAATATCTCGGCAAGAACTATAAGGTTCTGGCCTCGTTCGGCCATGTCCGCGATCTGCCGGCCAAGGACGGCTCGGTGCGCCCCGACGAGGACTTCGCCATGTCCTGGTCGGTCGACACCGCGTCGGGCAAGCGCCTGGCCGACATCGCCAAGGCGGTCAAGGATGCCGACGGCCTGATCCTCGCCACCGACCCCGATCGCGAGGGCGAGGCGATTTCCTGGCACGTGCTCGAAGTCCTGAAGCAGAAGCGCGCGCTGAAGGACAAGCCGGTCAGCCGCGTCGTCTTCAACGCCATCACCAAGGCCTCGGTGCTGGATGCGATGGCCAATCCGCGCCAGATCGACGCGCCGCTGGTCGACGCCTACCTCGCCCGTCGCGCGCTGGATTATCTCGTCGGCTTCACGCTGTCGCCGGTGCTGTGGCGCAAGCTGCCGGGCGCCCGTTCCGCAGGCCGCGTGCAGTCGGTGGCGCTGCGCCTGGTCAGCGACCGCGAATCCGAGATCGAGCGCTTCATCCGCGAGGAATACTGGCAGATCGCCGCCATCCTCAACACGCCCCGCAACGACAGTTTCGAGGCGCGGCTGACCGCCTTCGCCGGCAAGAAGCTGCAGAAGCTCGACATCGCAAACAAGGCGCAGGCCGACGACATCAAGGGTATGCTCGAAGGCGCGACCTTCAAGGCTTTGTCGGTCGAGGCCAAGCCGACAAAACGCAATCCCGGCCCGCCCTTCACCACATCGACGCTGCAGCAGGCGGCATCGTCTGGGCTCGGCTTCTCGGCCACCCGCACCATGCAGGTGGCGCAGAAACTCTATGAAGGCATGGATGTCGGCGGCGAGACCGCCGGCCTCATCACCTATATGCGTACCGACGGCGTGCAGATGGCGCCGGAGGCGATCGAAGCCGCGCGCGACGCCATCGTCAGCGAGTTCGGCGCGAAATACCTGCCGGAAAAGCCGCGTTTCTACACCACCAAGGCCAAGAACGCCCAGGAAGCGCACGAGGCGATCCGCCCGACCGATTTCAAGCGCACCCCGACTTCCGTTCGGCAATATCTCGATGCCGACCAGGCGCGCCTCTACGAGCTGATCTGGAAGCGCGCCATCGCCAGCCAGATGCAGCCGGCCGAGATCGAACGCACCACGGTCGAGATCGAGGCGGTCAACGGCGCCCGCACCGCGGAGCTGCGCGCGATTGGCTCGGTCATCCGTTTCGACGGCTTCATTGCCGCCTATACCGACCAGAAGGACGAGGACGCGGAGGACGAGGAGAGCCGCCGTCTGCCCGAGATCCGTTCCGGCGAGCAGCTTGCCCGCCAGGCGATCAACGCCACCCAGCACACGACCGAGCCGCCGCCGCGCTATTCCGAGGCGTCGCTGATCAAGAAGCTGGAAGAACTGGGCATCGGCCGGCCGTCGACCTACACCGCGATCCTGAAGACGCTCGAGGACCGCGACTACGTCACCATCGACCGGCGCCGGCTGGTGCCGCAGGCCAAGGGCCGGCTGCTCTCGGCCTTCCTCGAAAGCTTCTTCGAGCGCTACGTCGAATATGACTTCACCGCCTCGCTCGAGGAGAAGCTCGACGAGATTTCCGACGGCAAGCTCGCCTGGAAGGACGTTCTGCGCGACTTCTGGAAGGATTTCTCCGGCGCCGTCGACGACATCAAGGAACTGCGTGTGACCGACGTGCTCGACGCGCTCAATGAGGAACTTGCGCCGCTTGTCTTCCCGGAACGCGAGGACGGCTCCAACCCGCGCATCTGCCCGAAATGCGGCTCGGGAAACCTCTCGCTAAAGCTCGGCAAGTTCGGCGCCTTCGTCGGCTGCTCGAACTATCCCGAATGCTCCTACACCCGCCAGCTCGGCGACGCCGCCAACCCCAATGGCGAGAACGGCAATGGCGACGACGGCGTCAAGCTGCTCGGCAAGGATCCCTACACCGCCGAGGAAATCACGCTGAGGAGCGGCCGTTTCGGCCCCTATATCCAGCGCGGCGAAGGCAAGGAGGCCAAGCGCTCGAGCCTGCCCAAGGGCTGGACGCCCGAGTCGATCGACCACGAGAAGGCGCTGGCGTTGCTGGCCCTGCCGCGCGATGTCGGCAAGCATCCGGAGACTGGCAAGATGATCTCGGCCGGCCTCGGACGCTACGGGCCGTTCGTGCTGCATGACGGCACCTATGCCAATCTGGAAAGCATCGAGGACGTATTCTCGATTGGCTTGAACCGCGCCGTCTCGGTGATTGCCGAGAAGCAGCAGAAGGGCAAGGGCGGCCGCAACGGCGCCACGCCCGCGGCGCTCAAGGACCTTGGCGACCATCCCGATGGCGGCGGCAAGATCGTCGTGCGCGACGGCAAATACGGTCCCTATGTCAATTACGGCAAGGTCAATGCGACGCTGCCCAAGGGCAAGGACCCGCAATCGGTGACGATGGAAGAAGCGCTCGCTCTGATTGCCGAGAAGGAAGCCAAGGGCGGAGGCGGCAAGAAGCCCTTCCGTCGGGGCGCGAAGAAGGGGTAGCGGGACGTGGCGCGCAGGATCTCCGGAAGAAGCCACGGCGATCCGCGCAACGCCGACACGAGGGCCAAGGTGGTCAAGGACGATTACCGGCCCTCGCGCGACGAGTTGCTGCGCTACATCGCCGAAAATCCCGACCGGTCCGGCAAGCGCGAGATCGCCAAGGCCTTCGCCCTTCGCGGCGACGACCGCATCTGGCTCAAGGATATGCTGCGCGACCTTCAGGACGAGGGCCTGTTGACGAAGGAGCGCAAGCGGCTCTCCCGTGTGGGCGCCGTGCCTCACGTCGCGGTGCTCGATATTTTCGGCCGTGACGACGACGGCGTGCTTCTGGCGCATCCGAACGAATACACCGGCAATGGCTCGCCGCCCGTCATCGCCATCCGCATTTCGCGCGGCGCCAGCGGCCCGGTGCCCGGCATCGGCGACCGCGTTTTAGCCAAGACCTTCCCGACCGACGATCCGTCGGGCCCCGCCTATACCGGCCGGGTGATGAAGATCTTCGAGAAGCGCAGCGACGCGGTGCTCGGTGTCTTCCGCGTGCTGAAGGACGGCACGTTCCGCATCGAGCCCGTCGAACGGCGGCAGCCGGAACTGATCGTCGACAAGGAATTCCAGAACGGCGCCAGGAACGGCGATCTCGTCGAGGTCGAGCCGGCGCGGGCATCCCGCTACGGACTGCCCAGGGCAAAGGTGCTGGCGGTGCTGGGATCGCTGAGCAGCGAGAAGGCGGTCTCGATGATCGCCATCCACGCCCACGACATTCCCCATGTCTTTCCGGCAGACGTGATCGCCGAGGCCGAAGCGGTGAAGCCGGCGACGCTCGATCACCGCGAGGATTGGCGCGATCTGCCGCTGGTGACGATCGATCCGGCCGACGCGAAGGACCATGACGACGCCGTCTTCGCCGCGCCCGATGCGGACGAGAAGAATCCCGGAGGCGTCGTCGTCACCGTGGCGATCGCCGATGTCGCCGCCTATGTTCGCTACGGCACGCCGCTCGACCGCGAGGCCTTGAAGCGCGGCAATTCGGTCTATTTTCCGGACCGCGTCGTGCCGATGCTTCCCGAACGCATCTCCAACAACCTCTGCTCGCTGCGCGAGGGCGAGGACCGACCGGCCATCGCCGTGCGCATGACCTTCTCCTCGGAAGGCCGCAAGCTCAGGCATTCCTTCCACCGCGTGATGATGAAGTCGGCCGCCAAGCTTGCCTACCCGCAGGCGCAAGCCGCGATCGACGGCGTGCCTGACGACAAGACGAAGCCGATCCTCGATAGCGTCCTGAAGCCGCTTTGGGATGCCTATTCGGTGCTCAGGCGCGGCCGCGACTCCCGCCAGCCACTGGAGCTCGACCTGCCGGAGCGCAAGATCCTGCTGAAACCCGACGGCACGGTCGATCGCGTCACCGTGCCGGAGCGTCTCGACGCGCACAAGCTCATCGAGGAGTTCATGATCCAGGCCAATGTCGCGGCCGCCGAGACATTGGAGGGCAGGAAAGAACCCCTCGTCTACCGCATCCACGACGCGCCGTCGCTGGCCAAGCAGGAATCGCTGCGCGAATTCCTGCAGACACTCAGCCTGTCGCTGGCGCGCGGCGCGCAGATGCGGCCCAGCCAATTCAACGGCATTCTGGAGCGGGTGCGCGGCGCCGACAACGAGGCGCTGGTCAACGAAGTGGTGCTGCGCTCGCAGAGCCAGGCCGAGTACTCGCCGAAGAACATCGGCCATTTCGGTCTCAACCTCAGGCGCTACGCGCATTTCACCTCGCCAATCCGCCGCTATGCCGATCTGATCGTGCACCGCGGGCTGATCGCCGCACTTGGTCTGGGTCCCGGTGGCTTGACGCAGCAGGAGGCGGACAGGCTGGAAGAGGTCGCAGCGCTGATCTCGGCCACGGAACGCCGCGCCATGGCCGCCGAGCGCGACACGGTCGACCGGCTGATCGCCGCCTATCTGGCCGAGCGCGTCAACGACACGTTCGACGCGCGCATCTCCG
Organism: Mesorhizobium humile; assembly: GCF_033977215.1. NCBI lineage: Bacteria > Pseudomonadati > Pseudomonadota > Alphaproteobacteria > Hyphomicrobiales > Phyllobacteriaceae > Mesorhizobium > Mesorhizobium humile. Next base: position 75,342 of record NZ_JAVIIV010000025.1, on the reverse strand, counting down.
GCGTCACCAAGGCGGGGCTCTTTGTCCAATTGCCGCAGTACGGCGCCGATGGCTTTATTCCGGTGTCAAGTTTGGGCGGCGACTACTATATCTACGACGAAACCGCCCGATCGCTGTTCGGGGAACGCACCGGCAAAGGCTATCAGCTTGCCGACCGCGTCGAAGTCCGGCTAGTCGAGGTCGCGCCAATGGCCGGCGCGATGCGTTTCGAGATGCTGACCGACCCGAAGCCCCTGCCCGGCTCGAAGCGGTCGTTCCACAAGGCCAAGGGCCGCGCCCGCGCGTCGCAATCGCGCACCGGTCCGCGCGGCAGGAGAAGATGATGCCAGGCGATATGCGCGTGGAAGAACAGGTTTTCGGCGGCGAGCATCACTCCGGCCGCGTGGCGCGTCCGCTGTGGACGGCGATCAAGCGCGGCTTGCTCGGCCGCTGCCCGCATTGCGGCAAAGGGAAGCTGTTCAGCGCCTTCGTGAAGCCCGTGGACAAGTGCGAGGTCTGCGGCGAGGAACTGCACCACCATCGCGCCGACGACCTGCCTGCCTATCTGGTCATCGTCATTGTCGGCCATATCGTGGTTGGCTCGTTCATGATCGTGGAGGCCGCCACCACGCTGTCGACATGGCAGCACGCGCTGATCTGGGTGCCGCTGACCATCATTCTCGCTCTCGTGCTGCTGCAGCCGGTCAAGGGCGCCGTCATCGGCCTGCAATGGGCGCTGTATATGCACGGCTTCGGCGACGAGAAGGACGAATTCGAGAGCCATTGATAAGCCAGGTCTCGCCGCTGCCCGGCCCTGGTGCAAAGGCAGCGACGAGCAAGCCACTTTCGCATCCGGGAAGTTTCCGCTAGGTCGAGCGCATGGAACGAATGACCAAGGCGGATGTCGACAAGCTCGATAAGGGCCTGGCCGTGCGCAGCGGCCGGGCGCTGCGTCCGCGCGATGCCGCGACCCTCATTCTCCTCGACCGCAAGGGCAAGGACGTTCTGGTGCTGATGGGCCGGCGCCACGCCCGCCATGCCTTCATGCCCGGGAAATTCGTCTTCCCCGGCGGCCGCACCGATCCGGCGGACAGCCGCATTTACGTCGGCGCCCCCCTGCCCGGCGAAGAAGAGAAAAAGCTGCTCGCGGGTCCTGGCCGCGCGAGCGCGGCGCGGGCGCGGGCAATCGCCCTGTCGGCGATTCGCGAGACCTATGAGGAAGCCGGCCTGCTGATCGGCCGCAAGGGCGCCTTCTCGACCGTAAAGCGCGACTGGCAGGGTTTCGCCGAACATGGCGTGGTCCCGTCGCTGGACGTGCTTCGCTTCATCGCCCGCGCCATCACCCCGCCCAATCGCGTGCGCCGTTTCGATACGCGTTTCTTCAGCGCATGGCGCCAAGACGTTGCCGTGGAGTTGCCCGGCGGCGGTCCGACCAACGAGTTGGAGGAACTCGTCTGGCTGCCGCTCGCCGATGCCCGCAAGGCCGACATCCCCGACATCACAGGCATGATCCTGGAAGAACTGCAAAGTCGGCTTGCCGACGATCCCTTGCTGCGGCCGGGGGGCGCCGTGCCGTTCTTCCGGCTCGTCCGCAACCGCTTTGTCCGCGAAGTCCTTTAGAAGCAGAGCATTTTGATCCCATGACGGTCGATACCCAACAACAGGGCGACGAACGCGTACACTGGCTGCCGATGATCGCGGCGATCTCCTCGATCAGCGTCGTCGGCATCGCCATCGGCCTCGGCATGCCACTGCTCAGTGTCATCCTGGAGACACGCGGCCACTCGGCCTCGATGATCGGCCTCAACACGGCGGTTGCTGGCCTGGCCTCGATCGCCGGTGCGCCGCTCGCCACGCCTTTAGCCATGCGGCTCGGCGTCGCCTGGACCATGCTGTCGATGATTGCCATCGGCGCGCTGGCCTTTGTCGGCTTCCACTTCGCGCCAGATTTCTGGATGTGGTTTCCGCTCCGCGTCGTGCTGCACATTTCGCTCACGGTGCTGTTCATCCTGTCGGAGTTCTGGATCAGCACCTCCGCGCCGCCGCACCGGCGCGGCCTCGTGCTCGGCATATACGCCACGGTGCTGTCGCTCGGCTTTGCCGCCGGGCCGTGGCTGTTCGCTCATCTCGGAAGCTCGGGGTTCAGACCCTTTGGCGTCATCATCGCCCTGGTGACGCTGGCCGCGATTCCCGTGCTGGCGGCACGCAAGGAGAGTCCGACCATCGTCGCCGACAGCGAGACCAGCCACTTCCTGCGCTACATCTGGCTGGTGCCGACCGCCACTTTCGCCGTGCTGGTCTTCGGCGCGGTCGAGACCGGCGGCTTCGCGCTCTTCCCGGTCTATGGCAACCGCATCGGTTATTCAGAAGCCGACGCGGCGCTGCTTTTGACCATGATCGGTCTCGGCAATGTGCTGCTGCAGATCCCGATCGGCATGATCAGCGACCGCATTTCAGACCGGCGCTACCTGCTCCTGATCTGCGCCACGGTAGGGCTGATCGGAACCGCCTTCATGCCGTTCTTCGCCCAGAACTGGCATCTGATGGCGGCGCTTCTGTTCGTTTGGGGCGGCGTCGTGGCGGCCATGTACACGATCGGCCTTGCCCATCTCGGCTCGCAGCTTTCCGGCCATGAGCTTGCCTCCGCCAACGCGGCCTTCGTGCTTTGCTATGGCGTCGGCATGGTGCTGGGTCCGCAGGCGATCGGCATCGGCATGGATGCGTTCGGCCCCTCGGGCTTCGGCTGGTCGCTGGCGATCTTCTTCGCCGCCTACATGCTTCTGGTCCTGGTCAGGCTGGTGCGCAAGATTCTGTAGAAGAACGTAGCCGAAGCTTCGGGCATCCTGACATCACCATGTCAGCAGCACCCCTGCTATACCCTGTCTCCAACGCGAGGTAGGAGAATTGCTATGATCGACAGCGGCTTTGAAACCAGATCCCTCAGGATGGAATTGCTTCTGCTCGTCACATTCCAGGCGCCGGCCGCCGATGTCGAGCGCATCATGGAGGCAGTGGTGGCGATCACGCCGCTGCGCATGGGCAAATATGACAGCAACGCCTATCAGTCGGCGCAAGGCGTCGAGCGCTATCGGCCGCTCGAAGGCGCCGCCGCTGGCGCCGAGACGGAATTGCGCCGGCGGCCCGGCACCGTCGAAGTGTCGTTCGAGATCGCCGACGACCAGGCGCTCGCCACTCGTGTCGTCGAGGCGATATTCCAGGCCCACTCCTATCAGGAGCCCGTCATCCGCATCCAACCGCTGCTCGCCAGCCGTTCCAAGGGTCTTGACGACCATGCCAATCCCAACCGCTGGTGGAACACCACGGGCGACTGGAAAAAAACCGCTCAGCGGATCGAGGAGAACGCCTGAAGCAGCGAAATCAGCCGTGCCGAGATGAGGCAAGGACGGCGCCCGGGCTTGACTTTCCGGGCGCGTTCTTTATGTGTCGCGCCAAGTTTCCCGCGTCCGGGTGTTTTCCCCGTGCTCCAGCGGCCAAAACTCCACGAACATTAACGGACGAAAATCATGGCCAAAGCCGCAAACATCAAGATCAAGCTTCTATCGACCGCCGACACCGGGTTCTTCTACGTCACCAGCAAGAACAGCCGTACCAAGACGGACAAGCTCTCGTTCCGCAAGTACGATCCGGTTGCCAAGAAGCACGTCGAGTTCAAGGAAACCAAGATCAAGTAATCTGGTTATCCTGAGAAATCAAAACGCCGCCTTCCGGGCGGCGTTTTTGTTTTTGGAAAGACCCCAGGAAAAGTCGGACACGGCTTTCCGACAAGAGGAAGCCGCGCGGCTGTCCGCGCAAGCTTCCGATGTCGGTTTTTGAGAAAAAGGGGGCCGGTCGGCGTTTGGCAGCGGTACGAGGAGGCCACTATGTGCCAGCGCCGGCCGGCCGACCCCACGGACCCAGGAGATGCGGCGGACCTGAGCATCATGGGGTATTTTCTGGATCGAGCCGGCTAGTCTACCCTCGTGCCGGCCTCGTCTTCGGTCTATGCATCGCAGATTTGCGCAAGACCTTATAAAAATCAACCATTTCTTAACCACCGCTCGCGAATCGCTTGGGTTAAGGTAAATTCGTAACCCTGTCGGGACGGCCGGGAATCAGCGCCTTTTGCAGGGCATGTCTCCGAAAGTGGGAACATGCGCAAAAGCTAAACCTAAAGCATAAACAGCAAATCTGAAAGATCGCGGCGGCGCGCGTCAGGCAGCCTTGGCGACCACCCGGTTGCGACCGCCGCTTTTGGCCTCATAGAGCGCCAGGTCGGCGCGCTTCATCAGCGCGGCGACGCTGTCCGTCCCTTTCAGGACCGAGGACACGCCGACACTGACCGTGACCTCGATCGCCTTGCCGTCGGCACCGATGGCAAAAGGCGCCTGCGCGATCTCGGCGCGAATGCGCTCGGCCACCTTCTCGGCCACCGCGCCGTCGGTATCCGGCATGACCACGACGAACTCCTCGCCGCCGAAACGACAGGCGAGATCGATGCCACGCACATTCTTGCGCAGCCGCCGGGCGAACTCGCGCAGCACGTCGTCGCCGCCATCATGGCCGTGGGTATCATTGATCGACTTGAAGCGGTCGAGATCGGTGATCATCACCGACAGTGGCCGCCGCCGCGCCACGGCGCGATCGAACAGCGTCTGCAGATGGCTGTCGAGATAGCGTCGGTTGTGCAGCCCTGTCAGCCCGTCGATCACCGCCATCTCGATCGTCTGGGCGACGCTGGCGCGCAATTGGTCGTTGTAGCGCTTGCGCCGCACCTGGGTGCGCAGCCGCGCCGTCAGCTCGTGCTGGTCGATCGGCCGCATCAGGTAATCGTTGATGCCGAGCTCCAGCCCGCGCAGGATGCGGCCCTCCTCGCCCTCGTCGGCCAAAAGCATGATTGGCAGGAAGCGGGTGCGGTCGAGCGAACGTAGCTGCGAGCAGAGCCTCAGCGCATCGAAGTCGGAGAAGGCGGTCGACACCAGCACGCATTCATACGGCGTCTCGGCCGCCTGGAAGAACCCGGCATGGGGATCGGTCGCGACATCCAGCTCGGCGCTGTTGCGCAGCATCTTCTGGATGCGTTCGACCGAAGATTGGCGCTCGTCGACAAGCAGTACCCTCGGCTTGGTGTCCTCGGTCGCGAAATCGCGGCTCAGAAGTTCTTCGATGCCGATATTGCGCGTGGTCGAGGCGCGCAGCCGTAATTCGTCGGTCAACGATTTCAACCTGACTAGGCTCTTCACGCGCGTCATCAGTTGCAGGTCGTTGACCGGCTTGGTCAGGAAATCGTCGGCGCCCGCCTCGAGGCCGCGCACCCGGTCCGACACCTGGTCGAGCGCGGTGATCATGACGACGGGGATATGCGAGGTCGCGGGATCGCTCTTCAGGCGCTTGCAGACCTCGAACCCGTCCATGTCCGGCATCATCACGTCGAGCAGCACGACGTCGACCTTGCCGTTCTCGCAGGTCTCGATCGCATCCGGGCCGTTGCTGGCCGTCAGCACCTCGAAATACTCGGCAAGCAGCCGAACCTCCAGCAGCCGCACATTGGCGGGGATATCGTCGACGACGAGGATCCGCGCTGTCATCTCAAAAAACTCCGGTTCTGCTGGTCTTGGGCATCAGGCGTCGCCCAGATAGGATTTGATCGTCTCGATGAAGCGCGGCACCGAAATCGGCTTGGAGATATAGGCCTCGCAGCCGCCCTGGCGGATGCGCTCCTCGTCGCCCTTCATGGCGAAGGCGGTGACGGCGATGACCGGGATCGAATGCAATTCGTCGTCTTCCTTCAGCCACTTGGTCACTTCCAGGCCGGAGACCTCGGGCAGTTGGATGTCCATCAGGATGAGGTCCGGGCGGTGCTGGCGCGCAAGATCCAGCGCCTCCAGCCCGTTGCGCGTGCGAACCGTCTCGTAACCGCTGGCTTCGATGAGGTCCCGAAAGAGCTTCATGTTGAGCTCATTGTCCTCGACGATCATGACCTTCTTAGCCATCAGTTTCCCGTCCCGACCGCCCTCGAAGCCGAAGGCCGTCGCAATGCGTCCCCCCTCGGACCGCACCCAACCCTTTTCCACCCTAGCCCAATATGATTGACGAAACGGAAACCGAAGGTTGGAAAAGCTGCACGGATTCCACCTTCGGACGTTGCACGGGGAGAGAGCGGAGGCTTGCCGCAAGCGACGCTTGCCGTTACTGCGGAAGGAGACTCGAAAAAATCCACCATTCAAAGGTAATGATGGCGAACGCAGCGTCAATGCGCGAGGAAGCGGAAAACATTGCCGTCAAGGCGCTGGGCTTCATTGCCGCGGATCCCGAACTTCTGCCCCGCTTCCTGGCGATCACCGGCATCGACGTGCAGTCGATCCGCAAAGCCGCCGCCGAGCCCGGCTTCCTTGCCGGCGTCCTGCAATTCATCCTTGCCCACGAGCCGACGCTGCTGCGCTTCGCCGAGGAGACCGGCACGCCGCCAGCCGCCGTCGGCAAGGCACTGCGCGCGCTTCCGCTCGGCAACGACGACCACGAGCGTTCGACATGAGCGACGATCCTGAGACGGCGCGGCAGATCGAAGAGCTTGCCGCCGATGACCGGCCGCTGCTGGTGCTCGACGTCGACGATGTCGTGCTCGAATTCATCCGGCCTTTTCCGCACTATCTGAAGTCGCGTGGTTTCGGCCTGACACTCGCTTCCTTCCGGCTTACCGGCAACATCGCCGAGACGGCAACCGGCCGGCTGATCGAGCAACCCGAGGTGACGGCGCTCTTGGGCGAATTCTTCGATGCCCAGGCGGATTGGCAAAGCATCGCCGACGGCGCCGCGGACGCGCTCGCAATGCTCGGACGAGGCGCCGAGATCGTCATGCTGACCGCCATGCCGCACAAGCACCGCGCCGTGCGCCGCGCGCACCTCGATGCGCTGGGGCTCAATTATCCGCTGCTGACGACGGAAATGGCCAAGGGACCTGCCATCGCGAAACTGCGCGGCGTCAAGGGCCGTCCCGTCGCCTTCGTCGACGACCAGCCCTCCAACCTGGTCTCGGCGCGCAATTCCGTGGCGGATGCCCATCTCTTCCACTTGATGGCCGACAACGCGTTGCGCGCCTTCCTGCCGCCGACGTCCGAAGACATCTTCTCGGTCGAGGACTGGCGCGAGGCGACGCCAAAGATCGCGGCGGCGCTTGGGCTCTAACTCAAGTGCTCAGGGCTGCAGCTTCGCGCCAGCCCCGCCATTGTCGCCGCCGTCAGAATCGTCGCCTCCGGTGGAATCATCCGTTCCGTTGGCGCCGTCATTGCCCGAATTGTCATCCTGGCCGGCGCTGTCATCCTGGACTTCATCCGGGCCCTTCAGCATGGCGCCGTTGACCGTGACGGATCCATCGGCCTTGGTGTTGATCATCCATTCCAGCCGGCCGTCCGGCAGCGTCTTGCCAAAACCTTTGACCGCCAAGGCGAACGGGAAGGCCTGCGCCATCTGCTCATCGCTCTTGGCCGCTTCCTTCAGGGCATCGACGATCTTGTCATAGCCGGCGACGTCGATGGTCACGGTCGCATCGGGCTTTTCGCCGGGGAAGGTCATCTCACCTTCCATCGCGACCTCGATGGCGCCATTCTTCAGCGTGCTGTGCCCGATCACGACCTTCGGGTTCTTGGCCTTGAAATCGGCGACCAGAGCCTTGCCGAATTCATCCGACAGCGGCGGATTCTTATTGAGATCAAAGGCTTCGATCGCTTTCTTGGCCATTGTATCGAGATCGATATTGGCGCCGCCGAAGTTCAGGTCGATGTCGGTTGGCAGCAATGCGGCGGTCCATTCCGGAAGGGTCTGCCGCGGGATCGTCAGGCCGGTTGCCTTGATCGTGTAGTCGAGCTTGCCGTTCTGGGAGACACCGTCCATGCCGAAGGCGGTGCTGAATTGCGCGGCCCCGAACTTGCCGACGGGGCTCTCCACCTCGAAATCCTTGAAGCCGTAGTTGCCGTCGACCCGTTCCCAAACGGGCAGCGCAGCCAGCATGAGCGATTTGAGCTCCGCCTGGTTCGCCTTGAGCTTGGTTTCGTCCTCATTGGCCACGGCGAAGGCAAGCAGGTCGAGCAAGGGCTTCGTGCGCACGCCCTTGCCCTTTGCGTCCACCGAAAGTTCCGGCGTTTTCAAGGTGAGTGGGAAATTCATTCCGCTGTTGGGATCATCGATCTTGATCTTCTCGACGAAGTCCGAAACTTTCTGGGTGGCGGTGAAGTCGACGCCGCCATTGGCTGACTTGGTCGCCGTAACAGTGGCGGTGCCGGCGCCGGTCGAGACATCGGCCTGCTGCTTGGCTTCCCGGGACGTCATGGTCATCCCGGCCAACGAGCTGGTGGCGTTGGTGAAGGCGGCAAGCGCCGGATCGTAGACACTGGTCAGCTTGCCGTCCTTGATCGTGAACTCCATGCTCTGACGGCCTTCCGGCCCATCGAGCTCGAAGGACGCGCCCTGCGAGAAATTCGACGAGACGTCCCAGGACCCGTCGCTGCGCGGTTTCACCATCAGGGCGTATGGCGCCATGTCGAATTTCAGGAGCTTCTGCTCCGGCAGCGCATTGACGAGCGCCTTGATGTCGAGCGCGATCTTGTAGGCGCCACCCTCGACCGAAACCTTGAGCACTCCCTTGTCGAAGGCCTGCTTGCCGAAATAGCGCGACAGATTGTCAGACAGCTCCTTTGCGCCCTGGTTGTCGACGGTCTGGGCAAAAGCTGGGGCGCTGAGCGCAAGGGCAAAGGCAAGTGGCAAAATACGCTTCACGTCGGTTCTCCGTTGGTCTCGGAAGACGAAATATTTGTGCTTCTGGTAGGCAAGAAGCGTTACAGCCGCAAGACACCGACTGTAGGCCAAAAACGCATCCGGCTAAAGCACAAGTCGCATCAGCGGCCGGCCGGGCTTGCGCTCCACAAGCCTTTCGAAGCCGGCCTTCTCGAACACCCGCGACGAGCCGACGAAAAGCCCGATCGAACGCGAATCGCGCGACAGGTCGATCGGGCAGGCTTCCAGCAGCCTCGCGCCGTTCTCACGCGCAAAGGCGATGCCGCCCTCGACAAGGCGGTGCGTGACGCCGCGGCCCCTCGCCTTGACGCGGATGAAGAAGCAGGAGATCGCCCAGACATCCGGATCGCCGGCATCGGCAGGATCGACCGGCGCCGAGCCCCTGCCCTGATTGTTCCACTCGGGCACGTCGGCGCGCGGACCGATCTGCATCCAGCCGACGGCCTTGCCGTCCTCGAAGGCTAGAAGCCCAGGTGGCGGGCCGGCCTCGATTCGCGCCTTGATGTGGTCCTTGTTGCGCTCCTTGTCGCTGGCGCGGCGCTCCGCCGGCGCCAGCCGGAAATGGGTGCACCAGCAGCCGTAACAGGCGCCCTGCTTGCCGAAGAGGTCCTCGAAATCGGTCCAGCGCTCAGGGGTCAGCGGTGCTATGGTTGTGCTCATGCGTTCTCCCCAGGCCAAGCTTGTTGCCAGCCTTGCGCTGTCGTACCATTGCATTTGTTCTCTTTATGTTCGCAGCGATGGCGGCTCCTGTCAACAATCCCGAACACGGTTTTTGCCGTGACTGCCTGGCTCTCCAGCGCTCGCAGACGCGTCGCTGCGATCGCTGCGGCAGCCCGCGCCTGGTCCGTCACGCCGAGCTCTACCGGCTCAAGATCGCCCATATCGATTGCGACGCCTTCTACGCGGCGATCGAAAAGCGCGACAACCCGGCGCTGAAGGACAGGCCGGTGATCGTCGGCGGCGGCCGGCGCGGCGTCGTCTCCACGGCCTGCTATATCGCCCGCATCCAGGGCGTGCGCTCGGCCATGCCGATGTTCAAGGCGCTCGAACTGTGCCCTGAAGCGGTGGTGATCCCGCCCAACATGGAGAAATATGTCGGCGTCGGGCGCGAAGTCCGCGCGTTGATGCTGGCGCTGACGCCGCAGGTCGAGCCGCTGTCGATCGACGAGGCCTTTCTCGACCTCGCCGGCACCGAGCGGCTGCACGGCATGCCCCCGGCGCTGGTGCTGGCGCGCTTCGCCCAGACGGTGGAAAAGGAGCTCGGCATCACCGTTTCGGCCGGCCTCTCCTACTGCAAGTTCCTGGCCAAGATCGCCTCGGATTTCCGCAAGCCGCGCGGCTTTTCGGTGATCGGCGAAGCAGAGGCGCCGAGCTTCCTCGCCGCGCAGCCGGTGACGATGATCTGGGGCGTCGGCAAGGCGCTGGCCGCGACGCTGGAGCGCGACGGCATCCGCATGATCGCGCAATTGCAGCGCATGGATCGCGGCGACCTGATGCGCCGCTACGGCGTGATGGGCGACCGGCTCTATCGCCTGTCGCGTGGCGAGGACGACCGCCCGGTCGACCCCGGCGGCGATGCCAAGAGCGTCTCGGCCGAAACCACCTTCGACACCGACATCGCCGCCCTGGCGGAACTGGTGCCGGTGCTGCGCGGGCTCTCGGAAAAGGTCTCGGCGCGGCTGAAGAAATCAGGCATCGCCGGGCGCACCGTGGTGCTGAAGCTGAAGACGCAGGATTTCAAGCTCCGCACCCGCAACCGCCAGCTTGGCGATCCGACTCGGCTGGCAGACCGAATCTTTCAGACAGGGCTCGATTTGTTGCGCCGCGAAGCCGACGGCACCAGATTCCGCCTGCTCGGCATCGGCGTCAGCGACCTTTCGGACGACGAAAAGGCCGATCCGCCGGATCTGGTCGACGTACAGTCGCGCAAGCGCGCGCTGGCTGAAGGCGCGATGGACACGCTGCGCGACAAGTTCGGCAGGAAAGCCGTCGAGACCGGCTACACATTCGGCAAGGGCCGGGCCGCCAATCCGCCCGAGCCGCTGGAAGATTGAGGGGTCAGGTCCGCTTGAGGTCGATCCGGCTCGTCACCACCATCTTGCCGGTCGCCGGATCCATGTCGGTCACCGTCATGCGCATATTGTCCGGCCCGACCTTCTCGACCGTCAGCTCCGCGTCGCGGTCGCCATTGACGATTTTCGCCCAGTGGATGTCGAGATTGATCGCATCGCCCTCGCGGCTTCCGCTGAGCCCGGCGGGTCCGCTGCGCGAGCCGATATAGGTGCCGGTGTAGCTCGCCCCGCTGACTTTCAGGTCGGCGCGGATTTCGCGCGACATGATCAGCAGCGCGCGGCAGGTGCCGTCGAGCGACAGCGAGTCCGCCGTCGCGTCCGAGGTGAAGGTGCAGTTGATGTTCATCACCGGCGTGTTGGTTCGGATCCTGACCGTTCCCTTGCCGGAGAACTTGCCCTGCAGCGAGCGCAGGAAGGCCGCCTCGTCGGCATGCGCGCCCGTCGAGCAGAAAAGACAGGCGGCGGCCAGCAAAGCAGCGGTCGATTTCATCAAGACGTCCCCTCTTGCGATTGTGGCCTTCCAGCGGAAGGCGTGGACTTAACGGGTACCCGGGCAGCAGGTTCCGATGCAGCGATGACGGTTTTTTGACACCCGATCCGCTGGCCCAGTGAAATGACGCCGCTAGCGGTTGCGGCCCGGGTCCGGGCTTGCGACATAGGCCCCCAAATGGCGCCCGCTCCCTCGATCCCAAAAGCCGCGTTCTGGATGGCTCTGTCAATCGCCTCGATGCTGGCGATGTCGGTTGCCGGTCGCGAGACGACCGCCGAGCTCAACGTCTTCCAGGTGCTGGAACTGCGCTCGGTGATCGGCTTCTTCATCCTTTTACCGCTGGTGATGATGAACGGCGGTTTTGCGGCGATGCGAACCGAGCGTCCCTTCGCCCATATCGCCCGCAACATCATCCACTATACCGGCCAGGCCGCCTGGCTCTATGCGCTCACCCTCATTCCGCTCGCCGTGCTGATCTCGATCGAGTTCACCACGCCGATCTGGACGGCGATTCTCGCGGTCAGCTTTCTGGGGGAAAGACTGTCGCGCTCGAGGCTCACGGCGATCGTGCTTGGCCTGGTCGGCGTGGTCGTCATCGTGCGCCCCAGCGCCGGTTCGATGGACCCCGGCCACCTCGTCGTCCTGGGCGCCGCGGTCTGCTTCGGCATCTCGATGGTGCTGGTCAAGTCGATGACTAAGACCGAAAGCGTGGTGCGCATCATCTTCTGGATGCTGATCATCCAGTCGGTGGTCGGCCTGATCCCGGCTCTCTACAGCTGGCACACACCCTCATCCGGCCTCTGGCCATGGATCTTCATCATCGCTTTCACCGGCATGTCGTCGCATTTCTGCCTGACGCGCGCGCTCACCCACGCCGACGCCACCATCATCTCGCCGATGGACTTTTTGCGCGTGCCGCTGTCGGCGCTGGTCGGGTGGCTGCTCTATCACGAGCAGGTCGACGTCTTCACCGCCGGCGGCGCTGCCTTGATCCTCGCCGGCAACCTGCTCAATTTGCAGCGCAAGGCGCCACGGGTGGTGGAGGTCGCCACCCCCTAAGGCCAACGTCCGTCATACCGCGATCGTCAGGCCGTCGATCGAAGCGGCATTCGGCTCATATTAGTCATAGACGCCGTCAAACAGAAGATCGTTGTCCTTGCCGGGCTTGAAACGTCCGGCATAGGAACCGGTCGGCAGCAGCAATGCTTCGCCTGCTGGATCGTGCAAGATCACGGTCTTTGGTCCGGTCGAAAATTGAACTGGCGGCGCAAGCACTTTGCCGTCGACCTCGACCCGCCCCGACAACTGAGAACCATCCTCGTTGTAGAGCGCATAGCTTCCAGCGATCGGAACGTCGAAAATCTTGCGCTCGCCCGACTGGAGGAGGACGCCGGCTATCCTGAGATTCGGCGCGATCCTGACATAGCTGTTCAAGATGAGAGGCGCGACCACCGGATAGATGTAGTCCATCCTGTAAGACCAGAGGATCAGCTTCGGCGGGGACTTGCTCAAGACACTATACGCTTCGGAGCGGCCGCTTTCGCGCAAGGTCTTGAGCACATAATGCACGTCGAGCCACAAGGTTGTCGGTTCCATCCGGTTGGGCAGGATTCCTATGCCGTCGAAATACCGTTCGTCCGGTGCCAGCAGCGACTCCGCGCGCGCCACCAGCTCGAGTTGGGCTGCATTGTCGATGCGAAGGTAAAGCAGATTGGCAACGAAGCTTATGGATACGGCCGTGGCCAGCGCTATCCACGCAATGCGCAGGTAACGCACGCGGTTTGCGATGCCGTCGAGCAGTGCCAACGACCATAGCGACATGAACGGCAACGCCATGATGAACACGTAAGGCCACGGCTGGTCGTGCGCGAAGACCAGCACCGTGATGACGACGGAGAAGATGAGCGCAATTCGCCTTCGTTCGTCGAGCTTCATGATCTGCGCCAGCGCCAGGGCCATGCCGGCGAAACAGAAGACATAAAGAACATAGTTGCGTGCCAGCGTCTGCAACACAAAGCGCCTCAGCCCGCCATAATCAGCGCCCCCGCGCGTCGCAATCTCAATCGGGCCGAAGAAGAGGTTCCTGGCGACCGGAACAGGGTCGGCCCCACCGAAGATGAAGCAATAGACAACAATGGGGACAGTCCATCCCAGTATCAGCCATGTGCCGCGAGCCACACCTGCTGCATAGCGTCCCCTCAAAGCTGCATCGCCGACCAAACCGAGGCCAAGCGCAAAATTGAAATAGACCGCCTTCTGAGTGGCGAGGAACGACAGGCCACTGAGGATACCAGAAGCGACAAGCGGCCAACCCTTCAATTCGCGCGCTCGCAGGACGACCAGCAGCGCCGCCACGGCAAAAAACACCGCCAGTGGTTCGGCGATGGTGCGAAAGATGCGCTCCATGAAATTCGAGAAGCACAGCAGGACGAGGACGATCGCGAGGGCGCGCGCGCGGTTTTCTCCGAGACTGCGCGCGGATGCATAGACAAATCCAATGGTCAGGCACGCCAGCAGCGCAGTCTGCATGCGGCCGACAAACAGGATCGACCTGGCGTCCCAGCCGATCAGGTGCGCGATCTCGAAAAACATCGCATAACCAACCGCCTTGGGATGCCAGATCGTATCGAAGAGGCCGTTCGAGAAATATTTTGCCCATCCGAGCTGAACGAATTCGTCCATCACGAACCGGCTTTCATATGCAAATACAAACAGAATTATAATCTTTAGTGCGACAGCAATGCTTATATATACAGTCGCGGATCGGGGGAGAATTTTCTCCCCACTGGATTGAACCGCTTCTGTTTTCATTAAATATACGGTGCCAAACACTTCGCAGCCACAGAAGCCTGAATCGCTTTAGGGGGCGCATTGTACACGCGGAATGCGGGCTCACAAGGCAGCTCGGGCGATTGCATTGGCCGTGGCGAGCAGTTGAATGGAATGTTGATATTTGCCTGCCAAGCTCAGTTACGACGCACAGTCAAGGAGTGTTCCGAATGATCTGCCTTGGTGATGGTTCGGAGGCCTGCCAGTATATTTCCCTTGGCAAATTCCTGGATCGTAGCGGCAAAGTCGACCACGTCGAGGTTGTACGTTGCCTGCGTTGTGGTCACGGCGTTTCCTTGCCGCCACTGCCGAATGTTGCTTTTCTCTACCAAGATCGTGAAAGCCAGGATTTTCAGCCCGACGCCAAGGGTCTCTCACACGAAATCAAGGATATTGCCTTCCGCTCGCAGGCCAGAAAGCTCTTGCGGCAAGCTGGCGGCGCGCGGGGAACGATACTTGATTTTGGTTGCGGAAGCGGACAGTTCACAAGGGTCCTTGGTGAAATGGTTGGCAGCGCATCGGAAGTCATTGGTGCCGACATGCACTCCGAACCTCCCGCCGAACTCGCCGAAAGGCCGTATCTCGGTCCTGAGGAGCTCGGCTCCCGCAAGGATAGCTTCGACATCGTCATTGCCTTGCACGTCTTGGAACATGATGACGATGCCGATGGACTGCTCAGGACTATATCCGGATACGCCCGCCACGGAGGCAAGGTCGTGATCGAGGTTCCCAACGTCGATTGTGTTTGGGCCAGGATATTCGGAAAGTTCTGGGACGCTTGGTACCTGCCGTATCACAGGCACCATTTTACCCGTAACTCCCTGGTCAGATTGATGCAGCGCAACGGCCTTCAGATCGAATCCGTTCACGGGGTGACGGTTCCAACGATGGGCAGATCATTCGCCGACATTGCAGGAGGAACTAACAATCTGTTCTGGCTGCTGCTGGGTATCTTGGCGCACCCATTGCAGGTCCTAGGGGAAGTCCTGACACGCAATTCGTCTGCAATACGGGTGATTGCCGTCAGGAAATAGCGGCAAACGCCTGCTCTCCGTTTGCAAAAATCGGGAACGGCGAGGATGCGGCAGTCTTGATCGCGTGCCTGATGACGCCATTAGGACGTGGCTTTAGACCCCCATTCCATACGGGACCGTCACCGCCGCCGCAGGTAGAGCCGTGGCACGATGGCCCAATGCGCAGCGATAAAATTCCAGACGAACAGGGCCA
This sequence comes from Mesorhizobium humile, assembly GCF_033977215.1. NCBI lineage: Bacteria > Pseudomonadati > Pseudomonadota > Alphaproteobacteria > Hyphomicrobiales > Phyllobacteriaceae > Mesorhizobium > Mesorhizobium humile. Next base: position 59,958 of record NZ_JAVIIV010000025.1, on the reverse strand, counting down.
ATGTGCCGATCGGTGTGGCAACGGGAACGCTGAGCCCGAAACCGGAACAGAGGACGATCATCATGGCGACCGAGACTGGATACGCCGTGGCGACGCCTCCGACAAAACGCATGAGAGCTTTCCATCGAAGCGGCTCGGCAAAGGTGAACCGGCTGTGCAGTACATATCCGAGTGGCGTCACCATAACGAACGATATTACGGTGCCTAGCAGGTAGTGTACTCCCACGTAGTCGGCCGCGATCATGATGGCGTTGTGCGCAATTGCGCAGACCGCTCCCACCAGGGTGTATCGCCATCCCCGCTCCAAAAGCGGTCTTTCGTTCGCAGGACGCTCCCGCCGCGCCCGCTCATCGGTATTCATGACAGGACTAGGCATCGGCGTCAGAAGGCTCCTGTCCATTTCGCGCGAAGCCGGCACGTGACGCGCTCACGCAACCGCGAGTCGCGCAAATAGCGCCTCGTGCCGCGCGGGCCAAGCGACAGTACAGCACGAGCCGCTCGAACCAATGCCTTCAAGTCGCCGCCCGACGCGGCGGCAAGCGATACGTTGACGCTGATCGATGCCCTGGCAGCCGGTTCAACCCAGCGTCGGCTGCTCGCAGGGAGCCGAGGCAGATGGCGCTCCAGGACGATCTGCATTTGCGACTGGAACTCGCTCGCGTCTCGCGATCCGGTAACGGTAAGCGAACTGCCGTGAACCCGAAAGGCCGTCGTGATCTCGTCGTGATAGATAACCGGCGCGGCGACGGCAAGCTTCGCCCAGATATCCCAATCGGCCGTGTACCAGAGTTTCTCATCCATGCCTCCGCATGCCAGCCATGCGGTTCGGGCGAATATCGGAGCGGGCACCGAGACAAAATTCTGGACAAGCAGCCGTTCAAGCAGAAACTGAGCCCCTAGGACCTCGTCGGCCGGCAGCGGGCAGTTCCAGCGCCCCACGCGGCGGCCGTGGCGGTCGATAACAGCAGTCGGCGCCAAATGAAGTCCGACTTCGGGCGCATCGGCAAGCCAGCGACGAGCCGCTGCAACGCGGTCCGGCAGCCAAAGGTCATCCTGGTGGAGAATGCAGACGTGATCGGCGGCAGCCAGTTCCACGCCCAAATTGGTCTTGGTCTGCCACGGCCCAAGGTCCCGCCGCTCCAGCAGCCGAAGAGGCAATCGGTGGGCAAACCGCTCGACGATGGCGGCAGTGGCGCCCGTCGGGCTGCTGTCGATAACGAGTACTTCCAGGTCCCCGGCGGGCTCGTCGGCCAGCGAGTCGAGTGTCGCTGCAATCCATGCCTCTCCTGCATGGACAGGCATGATGACGGAAAGAAGCGGCTTCTCGTCCACACTGCCACCTGCCCGAGTTTCAGCTCTGGGGGCATTCAGACGGTCAGAACGCACGCCTGTCACCGAGATTATCCAGCAGCAACTTGAGCACGAAGCCGGACAGCACCATGGACATGCCGGCCACGCAGGCAGTGGTGGTCACAAACGTCAGGTGCACCGACTGCTCCATCGGGCCGCCGACAAAAATCCAATGCAGCGCAAGCAGCACATCGGCGACAAAGCCAGCCACCGCAAGCATGCCACCGGAAAAGACCAGCCATTCCAGTGGACGACCACGCATCAGCCAGGGCACGATTCGACCTTCGTGGACTGGGTGGTAAATGGCGATCGCCACCTTGGCCAGCATACCGAAAAGGATCGCCAAAAGACCAATCAGCGTCGCCATGGCAGAGAGCGCGACGAAATGAATTCCGAAATACCACCCACCCACCCGGACAGGTCCCGCAGCAAGCATTGCAAGGCCAGCAATGCCAACAACCAGCAAGGTCACTCCCGGTATTAGGTACATGGTATCTGGTGCGTGGGCTATGATCAGCCGCAGGTGTCGCCAACCGTCTCGGAATGAACGCAGATGGGGTGGGCGGCCGCGTTTGTCCGGATAGAGCTTGATCGGCACCTCGCGGATCACGAGGCCCGCGCGATGCGCGTTTATGATCATCTCCGAGGCGAATTCCATGCCCGGCGAGCGTGCGCCCATCCTGCGGAACGCATCGCGAGTGAATCCGCGCATACCGCAATGAAAATCGTGTATCGGGGAGTGGTGGAGCCAGCGGGCGATCGTTGAAAGCACCGGATTGCCGAGATATCGGTGCAGCGCAGGCATAGCGCCGGGTTGGATACCGCCCGCGAACCGGTCACCCATCACCAGTTCGGCGCCATCCTCCAACGCGTCGATGAAATCCCCGAGGCTGCTCCAGTCGTAGGAATCGTCCGCGTCCGCCATGATGAGGTATTTGCCCCGCGCGGCTTCGGCCGCCGCGCTGATCGCCGCGCCATATCCCTTGACCCGCTGGTGTACGACACGCGCGCCGAGGGATTCGGCAATCTCGACCGACCGGTCACTCGACCCGTTGTCTCCCACGACCACCTCGCCGTTGAGGCCCCGCTTCGCAAAAACGTCAAAGGCCTTGCGGATGCAGATGCCGAGCGTACGCTCTTCGTTCAGGCAGGGGATAATAGCCGACACGAGAGGCGCCTCCACCTCATCCGAGCACTGGCTATCGCGATCCGTCTGGACCGCCCCGAAATCCAACGTCTCGACCATGATGCCCACCCCGGCCCAATCGTCAGCCTTCCGGGCGACGCAGACATGTGCCTCCGCCGCCTGTTCCAACACTAAAACAAGTTAGCTAACAATAATATACGAGTCGCGTGTCGTCGGGCCGGGGCAAATGGAGCGTATTCGCTGGAATCTCCTCACCGCGCTACATGTGACGACTGGCGGGTCAAACCAACTCCACTTCCACCACGCCGGGCACCGCGCGCATCGCCGACGCGACCTGCGGCGAGATGCGGTAGCGGTTGGGCAGTTCGATCTCCACCTCGCCCTGCCCGGCTTCCTTGATAAGCACGAAGCTTACCTGGCCTTCGCCCTTCACCGCAAGCTGGTTGGCAAGGGTGTTGATCGGCTGGGCGTCGCGCACGAAGATGCGCAGCGCCTTCTGGATGCGGCTTGCCTCGTCCTCCAGCGACTGTACCGTCTGGATACGCAGGTTGATGCCCTCCGGCCGGTCTTCCGCCGAGACTGTGATCACCACCGAACTGCCGGGTTCCAGCATGTCGCGATACTGCGCCAGACCTTCGGAAAACAGCACAGCCTCATACTGTCCCGTCGTGTCGGAAAACTGCACCACGCCCATCTTGTTGCCGGTGCGGGTCTTGCGCTCCTGCTTGGAAGTGACCGTGCCGGCGAGGCGTCCGGCCGCTGCGCCGCGTTTGACCGCAGCCGAGAATTCCGCCCAGTTCTGCACCCGCATCTTTTGCAGTGCGGCCTTGTACTCGTCGAGCGGATGCGCCGAGAGATAGAAGCCGACGATCTGGAATTCCCGGTGCAGCTTGTCGGCGGCGAGCCACGGATCGGTCGACGGCAGGTTGAGCGCCTGCGACTGGCTCCCGAGCGACGCGCCGAAAATGTCGGCCTGGCCGGAGATGGCGTTTTGCTGCGCCAGCGAGGCCAGGCCCATCATCCGCTCGACGCCAGCCATCATCTGAGCGCGGTCGTGGCCGAAGCAATTGAGCGCGCCGGCCATGATCAGGCTTTCGAAGACGCGCTTGCCGACGATCTTCGGATCGACGCGTTCGCAGAAATCGGCAAGGTTCTTGAACGGCTTTTCGCCGCGCTTCTCGACGATGTGCTCGACCGCCGCGTCGCCGACGCCTTTCAGCGCCGCCAGCGAATAGAAGATCTTGTTCTCGCCGACCTCGAAGGGACGGAAGCTCGACATCACCGACGGCGCCACCACTTCGATGCCGAGGCGCATGGCGTCCTGGCGGAAATCGGCCAGCTTGTCGGTATTGCTCATGTCGAGCGTCATCGACGCCGCCAGGAACTCGACAGGGTAATGCGCCTTGAGATAGGCGGTCTGGTAGGACACGACCGCATAGGCCGCCGCGTGTGATTTGTTGAAGCCGTAGTCGGCGAACTTGGCCAGGAGGTCGAAGATGAAGTCGGCCTGCGGCTTGCTGACACCGCGCTCGACCGCGCCCGTGACGAAACGCTCGCGCTGCTTGTCCATCTCGGCGCGGATCTTCTTGCCCATGGCGCGGCGCAGAAGGTCGGCTTCGCCAAGCGAATAGCCGGACAGCTCCTGCGCGATCTGCATCACCTGTTCCTGGTAGACGATGACGCCCTGCGTCTCCTTCACCAGGTGGTCGATCTTGGGATGGATCGAGGCCATCTCCTCCTCGCCATGCTTTCTGGCGTTGTAGGTCGGAATGTTCTCCATCGGGCCGGGACGATAGAGTGCGACCAGCGCGATGATGTCCTCGATGCAGTCCGGCCGCATGCCGATCAGCGCCTTGCGCATGCCCGCACTTTCAACCTGGAACACGCCGACCACCTCGCCGCGCGACAGCATCGCGTAAGTGTCGGGGTCGTCGAGCGGGATCGTCGCGAGATCGATGTCGACGCCGCGCCGGCGGATCAGCTTCACCGCCGTTTCCAGCACGGTCAGCGTCTTCAGGCCGAGGAAGTCGAATTTCACCAGCCCGGCCTGCTCGACATATTTCATGTTGAACTGGGTAACCGGCATGTCCGAGCGCGGATCGCGGTACATCGGCACCAGCTCGGACAGCGGCCGGTCGCCGATGACGATGCCCGCGGCATGCGTCGAGGCATGGCGGTAGAGGCCTTCGAGCTTCTGCGCCGTATCGAGCAGCGTCTGCACGATCGGCTCCTTCTCCGCCTCCTCGGCGAAGCGCGGCTCGTTGGCGATGGCGTCCGCTAGCTTGACCGGATTGGCCGGATTCTGCGGCACCATCTTGCTCAGCTTGTCAACCTGGCCGTAAGGCATCTGCAGCACGCGGCCGACATCGCGCAGCACCGCGCGCGCCTGCAGCGTACCGAAAGTGATAATCTGGCCGACCTGGTCGCGCCCATATTTCTGCTGGACGTAGCGGATCACCTCCTCGCGCCGGTCCTGGCAGAAGTCGATGTCGAAGTCGGGCATCGAGACGCGGTCCGGATTGAGGAAGCGCTCGAACAGCAGCGAGAAGCGCAGCGGGTCGATGTCGGTGATGGTGGTTGAATACGCAACCAGCGAGCCGGCGCCCGAACCGCGCCCCGGCCCGACCGGAATGCCTTGCGCCTTCGCCCATTTGATGAAGTCGGCAACGATGAGGAAGTAGCCGGGGAACTTCATCTTCTCGATGATGCCGAGCTCGAATTCGAGCCGCTCGCGATATTGCTCGACCGTGTAGCCCGGCGTCGGCCCGTGCGCGGCAAGCCGCGCCTCCAGCCCTTCGCGCGCCTGCCGTGCAAGCTCCGCCGCCTCCGCCTTCTCGGCTGCGTCCTTGTCGGCGGCATCGGCGCCGGTGAAGCGCGGCAGGATCGGGCTGCGGTTCTTCGGATAGTAGGAGCAGCGCATGGCGATCTCGACCGTGTTGTCGATCGCTTCCGGCAGGTCCGAGAACAACCGCGCCATGTCGGCCTGGCTGCGCAGGAAATTGTCCGGCGCAAGCCGCCGGCGGTTGTCGGCGGCCACCACCGACCCTTCGGCGATGGCGATCAGCGCGTCATGCGCCTCGTAGTCGTCGCGCTTGGAGAAGAACGCCTCGTTGGTGGCGACCACCGGCAGTTCATGGGTGTAAGCGAGATCGACGGTCGATTTCTCGACCATGCGGTCATAGCCCGTGACCCGCTCGAGCTCGACATAGAGCCTGTCGCCGAACAGGCCTTTGAGGAACAGCAGTCGCTGTTCGGCAAGGTCGCGCCGATCGGCCTTCAAGGCAGAGCCGATCGGCCCGCGCGGCCCGCCGGTCAGGCAGATCAGGCCGTCGCTTTTGCCTTCCAGCATGGCGCTGGTCAGATGCACCGGCTCGCCGGGCGGTGTCTCCAGATAGACCTTGCTGATCAGTCGCACGAGATTGGCATAGCCGGCCTCGCTCGCGGCGATCAGCACGACCGGCGACATCTCCGGCCCATGCCGGCGGCGGTCGCGCTGGCCGTCGCTCGCCTCCCCGGAAAAGGCGAGATCGACCTGGCACCCGATGATCGGCTGGATGCCGTCCTTGACCGCCTTCTGGGCGAATTCGAGCGCGCCGAACAAATTGTTGGTGTCGGTGACCGCGATCGCCGGCGCCTCGTCCTTGACCGCATGCCCGACGATCGCGCCAAGCTGCAAGGCGCCCTCGAGCAGCGAATAGGCCGAATGCACGCGCAGATGGATGAAGGTCCGCGCCGGCGCTTCCGGACGCGCGGCCTTCACGGCAGCTTCACGCTGCAAGGGGTCGCGGGGAAGTCGTTCATCCGCCATGTTTTTTCGCGCTATCCCAAAGACTCAAAATCTATGCAGATGTATTGTCCCGGACGGGGTCATGCCAGTCCAGCACAATCGACCCACAGACCACAGGCTTGCGGCCGCGTATCGCCTCGTCTCAGGCGAACTCCATGATCACCGCGTCGACCGCCAGGCTGTCGCCAGGCTTGGCGTTGAGTTTGGCTATAGTAAGGTCGCGCTCGGCGCGCAGCACGTTCTCCATTTTCATCGCCTCGACCACGGCAAGCGTTTCGCCGGCCTTGACCTCCTGCCCTTCCGCGACGGCGATCGAGACGACGAGCCCAGGCATCGGGCAGAGCAGCATCTTCGAGGTGTCGGGCGGCAGCTTCTCCGGCATCAGCCTTTCGAGCTCCGCGGTGCGCGGCAGCATGGCGCGCGCCATCACCGACATGCCTTTCCAGGCGATGTGCAAACCGTTCAGCGCCGGACGGATCTGCGCCGTGACCCTGTCGGCGCCGACCGTGCCCTGCCAGATCGCGTCGCCCGGCCGCCAGTCCGAAGCGACCGTCAACGGCTTGCCGCCGTCGATTGACAAATCGACCTCCATCGGAATGGAAATCATCCCGTCGACGATCGCGACCGGAAAATAGTCGGCGCCGATCTTCGCCACCCAATCGCGCTTGAGATGGCCGGAATGCGGCGCCAGCCTGCCGTCGAGACGATCGAGCCGGTCGCGGCGCAGCAGTTCGATCGCCGTTGCGACAGCGGCGAACACGGCCCTCTCCGCGCCATCGGGCTCGACCGGCGCGAAGCCGTCCGGATATTCCTCGGCGATGAAGCCGGTCGACAGCCGCCCCTCGCGCCAGCGCGGGTGCTGCATCAGCGCCGCCAGGAACGGAATGTTTTGCTCGATGCCATCGACGACAAAGCTGTCCAGCGCCTCCGACATGGCGTCGATCGCCTCGAGCCTGGTCGGCGCCCAGGTGCAGAGCTTGGCCACCATGGGGTCGTAGAACATCGAGATTTCCGACCCTTCGGCGACGCCGGTGTCGTTGCGGATGACGATGTCGCCGAACGTGCCCTCCTGGGGCGGCCGGTAACGGGTCAGCCGGCCGATCGACGGCAGGAAATTGCGGAAAGGATCTTCCGCGTAGAGGCGGCTTTCCACCGCCCAGCCGTTGAGCTTCACGTCGCTCTGCTTGATGCCGAGCTTCTCGCCGGCGGCGACGCGGATCATCTGTTCGACCAGGTCGATGCCGGTGACAAGCTCGGTCACCGGGTGCTCGACCTGCAATCGCGTATTCATTTCAAGGAAATAGAAGTTCTTGTCCTTGTCGACGATGAACTCCACGGTGCCGGCGCTCTGGTAGTCGACGGCCTTGGCCAGGGCCACCGCCTGCTCGCCCATCGCCTTTCTGGTCTTGGCGTCGAGGAATGGCGACGGCGCCTCCTCGACCACTTTCTGGTTGCGGCGCTGGATCGAGCATTCGCGCTCGCCGAGATAGAGCGCGGTGCCATGCGCGTCGGCCAGCACCTGGATCTCGATATGACGCGGGTCGACGACGAATTTTTCGATAAAGACGCGGTCGTCACCGAAGGAGCTTTTCGCTTCCGAGCGAGCCCTGTCGAAGCCGTCGCGCACTTCCGATTTGCTCCAGGCGATGCGCATGCCCTTGCCGCCACCGCCGGCCGAGGCCTTGATCATCACCGGGTAGCCGATCTCGCCGGCGATCTTTTCGGCATGGTCGGCGTCTTCGATGACACCCAGCCATCCGGGCACGGTGGAGACTTTGGCTTCGCTGGCGAATTTCTTCGATTCGATCTTGTCGCCCATCGCCTTGATGGCCTTGGGCTTCGGCCCGATGAAGACGATGCCTTCCTTCTCCAGCGTCTCGCAGAATGAGGCACGTTCCGAAAGAAAACCATAGCCCGGATGCACGGCTTCCGCCCCTGTCTCCTTGCAAGCGGCGATGATCTTCTCCGGCAGCAGATAGCTCTGCGCGGCGGGCGGCGGTCCGATATGCACCGCCTCGTCGGCCATTTCGACATGCAGGGCATCGCGATCGGCATCCGAATAGACCGCAACGGTGGCAATCCCCATCTTGCGCGCCGTCTTGATGACGCGACAGGCGATCTCGCCGCGATTGGCGACCAGGATCTTCTTGAACATTCGGATGTCGTTCCTCCGGCGAAGCGGTCCAGTTCTATGGACAATTCCGGCGCGCCTCAAGTGCCCGCGGGCCAGCTCCCACGGCTGGCGCCGATTACGGAAACCGCGCCGAAAAACGTCGCAACAGACGTTGGCCGCCAGCCCGGAACTCGCTAAGCTTGCCTGTAACGCCGGAGGGATGGCAGGCGGGCATTCGCCATAAACAGCTTGCCGTTAGCCAAAACTTACAGATTGCTTGGGAGGAGTGCCTCATGAAAACGCGTGCCGCCGTAGCCGTTGCCGCCGGAAAGCCGCTGGAGATCATGGAGGTGGACCTCGAAGGGCCGCGCGACGGCGAGGTTCTGGTTGAGGTCAAGGCGACCGGCATCTGCCATACCGACGAGTTCACGCTGTCGGGCGCCGATCCGGAAGGCCTGTTTCCGGCGATCCTCGGCCATGAGGGCGCCGGCATCGTCGTCGACGTCGGCAAGGGCGTGACCTCGGTCAAGAAGGGCGACCACGTCATCCCGCTCTACACGCCCGAATGCCGGCAGTGCCCTTCCTGCCTGTCGCGCAAGACCAATCTGTGCACCGCCATCCGCGCCACGCAAGGGCAAGGCCTGATGCCTGACGGCACCTCGCGCTTCTCGATGGGCAAGGACAAGCTCTTTCATTACATGGGCTGTTCGACCTTCTCCAACTTCACCGTGCTGCCCGAGATCGCTGTCGCCAAGGTCAATCCCGACGCCCCCTTCGACAAGATCTGCTACATCGGCTGCGGGGTCACGACCGGCATCGGCGCCGTCATCAACACCGCCAAGGTCGAGCAGGGCGCGACGGCGGTCGTCTTCGGCCTCGGCGGCATTGGCCTGAACGTCATCCAGGGGCTTCGCCTTGCCGGCGCCGACATGATCATCGGCGTCGATCTGAACAATGACAAGAAGGCCTGGGGCGAGAAGTTCGGCATGACGCATTTCGTCAATCCGAAGGAGATCGACGGCGACATCGTGCCTTACCTGGTCAACCTGACCAAGCGCGGCGCCGACCAGATCGGCGGCGCCGACTACACCTTCGACTGCACTGGCAACACCAAGGTGATGCGCCAGGCGCTGGAGGCCTCGCATCGCGGCTGGGGCAAGTCGGTCGTCATCGGCGTCGCCGGCGCCGGCCAGGAGATTTCGACCAGGCCGTTCCAGTTGGTCACCGGGCGCAGCTGGATGGGCACCGCCTTTGGCGGCGCGCGCGGCCGCACCGATGTGCCCAGGATCGTCGACTGGTACATGGAAAAGAAGATCCAGATCGACCCGATGATCACGCACACGTTGAAGCTGGAGGACATCAACAAGGGATTCGACCTCATGCATGAGGGCAAGTCGATCCGGAGTGTCGTGGTTTATTGAGGAAAGCCACCAGGCCGCAGGCCGGAATGCCCGCGACCTCTGTGGTCAAACATGGGAGGAAGTGTAAATGGCCGAAAAACTGCATCCGAAGATCGACAATGGCTTGCCGAAGGAGAGCGCATCCTTCGCCGGCGGCACGCTGGTCTGCCTGTGCACCAGCAATCCGGTGAAGGTGAAGGTCAAGGGTCAGATTGCCCACAACCATGCCTGCGGCTGCACCAAATGCTGGAAGCCGGACGGCGCCATCTTCTCGGTGGTGGCCGTTGCCGGCACGGGCGACGTCACCGTCACCGAAAACGGCGACAAGCTGAAGGTGGTCGACCCTGCGGCGCTGATCCAGCGCCACGCCTGCACCGGCTGCGGCGTCCACATGTATGGCCCGGTCGAGCGCGACCATCCGTTCAAGGGCCTTTCCTTCATCCATCCCGAGCGCTTCGAGGAGGACGGCTGGTCGCCGCCGGGCTTCACTGCTTTCGTCTCCTCGATCATCGAATCCGGCGTTGATCCGAGCCGCATGGACGGCATCCGCGGCCAGCTGAAGTCGATCGGATTGGATCCTTATGACTGCCTCAACCCCGGCCTGATGGACTACATCGCCACCTGGACGGCGAAGAAGTCGGGCGCGCTTCCAGCCTGACTTTGTGCGAGATTTATGCGAAGGGCCGGCCAGCGCCGGCCCTTTTGCGCATTTGGAGGCACGCTTGCCCGCACCCATCATCTATGTCGACGCCGACGCCTGCCCGGTCAAGGCCGAGGTCGAGAAGGTTGCGGAACGCTTGGGCGTGGTGGTCACTTACGTCTCCAATGGCGGCCTGCGCCCGTCGCGCGATCCGATGATCCGCAACGTTGTCGTCTCCAAGAGCGCGGACGCGGCGGACGACTGGATCGTCGAGAACGCCAGGCCCAACGACATCGTGGTGACGGCCGACATTCCGCTTGCCGCGCGCACGGTGGCGCTCGGCGCGCATGTGCTCGGCCCCACCGGCCGCCCGTTCACGCCGGAAACCATCGGCATGGCGGTGGCGATGCGCGATCTCAAGCAGCATCTGCGCGAAACCGGCGAAAGCAGAGGGTTCAACGCCAGCTTCACACAGAAGGACAGATCGCAGTTTCTCGGCGAGCTCGACCGCATCTTGCGGCGCGCGCTCAAATCCGTCACACCGGACTGATCCAACGTCTTCAGGGCTCGGGCCATGGGTGAGGATCTCAAGACGCCGATGCATCGGCACATGCAGTTCGCCCTCGCCGCGGCCATCGGCATCGTGGCACTGCTGCTTGCCCTGCTGCTGCGCGCGCCGCTTCCCTACTCGATCGGCGCCAATGTGTTCTTTGTCAGCTATATCGCCCTGGTGCTGGCCCTGATGCCGAGCCTTACCGGCCGCTATCTCAGCAAGAACGCGCGCGCCACCGACCTGCCGGTACTGCTGATCTTTGCCGTCACGCTCTTTGTCGTCGGCGCGGCCATCGTATCGCTGTTCCTGCTCATCAACCAGAAGGATGCCGCGCATCCCCTGCAGCTCGCCTTCGCCATGTTGTCGATCCCGCTCGGCTGGTTCACCATCCACGCCATGGCGTCCCTGCACTATGCGCATCTCTATTGGAAAGACGGCGACGAGATCGACGAGAAAACCCAGAAGAAGATGCCGGTCGGCGGCCTTGATTTTCCCGGCGGCAAAAGGCCGAAAGGCTGGGACTTCCTTTATTTCGCGACGGTCATCGGCATGACGGCGCAGACGGCGGACACGGCCGTCACCACCTCGCAGATGCGGCTGGTCGTGCTTGTCCACTCGATCCTGACCTTTTTCTTCAACACGGTGATCGTTGCCGCGGCAGTCAATCTCGCGGTCAGCCTGGGCGCTCCGTAATAAATCCGTGATTGCATGAAACATTGCCTTGTGCGGCGACGTATTGAGGGGAAGACAATGATCTGAGAAGCCGTCTGCAGAAGGCGGCCGGAGGCAAGATGGACACTGTTGCCAACGACCAATCCGCCCCCAGGGCGGACGGCAAGGACACCACCCTCATCTACCGGCAATCGCGCTGGACGCGGTTGACCCACTGGATCTGGGCCTTCTCGCTGTTCTTCATGCTGCTTTCCGGCCTGCAGATCTTCAACGCGCGGCCGCAGCTCTATATCGGCAAGCAGTCCGGCTTCGAGTTCAACAACACCATTCTCCAGATCGGCGCCGAAAACACCGCCACCGGCCCGCGCGGTTTCACCGAGATCTTCGGCCACCGCTTCGACACCACCGGCGTGCTCGGCTGGTCGGGCCCGCCGGGACAGGAGACGCCGCGCGGCTTCCCGGCCTGGGCGACGATCCCGTCCTACTACGATCTCGGCACCGCCCGCGTCGTGCATTTCTTCTTCGCCTGGATCCTGACTTCAACGCTGCTCGTCTGGCTGATCGCCGGGCTGATCAACGGCCATATCCGCCGCGACCTCGCCCCTCGCGTGTCGGACCTGCGCAAGCTCCCACGCGACATCGTCGATCACGCCAAGCTGAAATTCCACCACACGCGCGAATACAACACGCTGCAGAAGATGGCCTATGGCGGCGTGCTCTTCGTGCTTTTGCCGCTGATGATCATAACCGGTCTCGCCATGTCGCCGAGCATGAATTCGGTGCTGCCCTGGCTCAACGAAATCCTCGGCGGCAGGCAGACGGCGCGCACCATCCATTTCACCGTCATGGTGCTGCTCGTGCTTTTCTTCGTCATCCACATCCTGATGATCCTGGCCGCCGGCCCGATCAACGAGCTGCGCTCGATCATCACCGGCTGGTACCGCACCGACCCGCCCGCGAAGCACGACCAGCCGACCGAGAGGAGCGCCTGACATGGCAAAATTCCAGATCAGTCGCCGCAAATTCCTGACCGCCAGCAGCCTTGGCCTGTCCGGCATCGCGCTGTCGGGCTGCGACGCCTTCGACAGTGGCCTGGGTATCGGCGGCGGCTTGCGCAGCTTCCTTGAAAACGCCAATGGCCTGACCTGGCGCGCGCAACGCCTGCTCGCCGGCCGCAACGCGCTGGCGCCGGAATTCACCGAGGCCGAAATCCGCCAGCCGCAACGGCCGAATGGCAGCACCGCGCCCGACGACGAGACCTACAAGGGCCTGCTCGCCAACAATTTCGCCGACTGGCGCCTGGAGGTTTCAGGCCTCGTCGAAAAACCGTTGTCGCTGACCCGCGAACAGCTCCAGAACATGCCGAGCCGCACCCAGATCACGCGCCATGACTGCGTCGAAGGCTGGAGCTGCATCGCCAAATGGACCGGCACACCGCTGTCGCTGGTGCTGGACCAGGCGGTGGTCAAGCCACAGGCCCGCTACGTCATGTTCCACTGCCTCGACACGATCGAGCAGAGCCTGTCCGGCGACATCAAATATTACGGCACGATCGATCTTATAGACGCCCGCCATCCGCAGACGATCCTGGCCTATGGCCTGAACGGCAAGCCCTTGCCGGTCGAGAACGGCGCGCCGCTGCGTGTGCGCGTCGAGCGCCAGCTCGGCTACAAGATGCCGAAATACATCTACAAGATCGAGTTGGTCGACAGTTTCGCCAATGTCGGCGGCGGCCGCGGCGGCTATTGGGAAGACAATGGCTACGACTGGTATGGCGGGATCTGATGGCCCTCGCCTGCAGGCCGAGCACGATCTGTCGTCAGCCGGGCTCAGTTCAATCGAGGAATCCCTTAACGGCGATAACCGGCGGCTGACCGGTCGTGACGACGATCGTGCCCTCATCTTTGCCTTGCGGGATGAGCAAGGGCGCGCCGTCGGGATCGCCTCTGGTTATTCCTGGGCCGGCATTGCCGAGCTCACGCTGATGTGGGTCGACGAGGCCTATCGCGGCTTCGGCCACGGCAGGAAGCTGCTCGATGCCTTCGTCGCGGAGGCAGCCGCGCGCGGCTCGCTGCGGATATGGGTTTCGACCCATGACTTCCAGGCGCCGGGCTTGTACGAGAAGGCCGGTTTCCAGCGTGTGGCCGAGTTCGCCGGGTGGCCCGAAGGCCATTCCAACATCATTTTTTGCAGGACGGTCGCTGCCTAAGCCACCTTCTCAAGCAGCGGCTTCAGCGCCGGATGGATTTCCGGCGAAGCGTGCCTGATCAGCGTCAGCAGCGCGCGCTCGTTGTCGCGCAGCGGCCGCTGGCCGCCGCCGACGCGCTCGGCCAGCCATTCGGCTTCGCTGGCATCGATCGTCTCGGCGCGGCGGGCAAGCGCCTCGGTGACCCGGTTCCTGGCTTCCCATTCGGCCTCGATGTCGCCGGGCGAATGATAGGCTTCGAGGATCGCGGCGAAGCCGCCCGAGACCATCCGGCTGAAGAAGCCGCCAAGCGTAGGGCTTGCCTCGTCGAGGAAAGTCTCGTGGCGCAGCGCCACTTCCCGCGTCGGCGGTTCGTAGCCGGTCGCGCACATGACATAGTTGGCGATCGCCTTGACGAAGAGGTCGTTCCAGGACGGATCGTTGTCGGCCGCCGCGATCCGGTCGTTGATCCTGAACAGGACCTCCGCCTCGGCCTTGCTGATGGCGATGTTGCCGTCGCCGCCATAGGCATAGAGGATGCGCCGCAACAGATCGACCTCGGCCTTGGCGATCAGCCCGGGCACGAGATTGCCGCCGAGCATCAACGGGCCTTTGCCGTCGATCACCGCGTGCGCGACCTGTTCCAGCGCATAGGCCGAGAGCTGGCCGGGCGAGGATTTCGCTTCCTCCAGCACATGAACCAGCAGCTCCAGCTCAGTTCGGCTGTCGACCATGCCGTCGCGCGAGATCGTGCGGACCAGCCAGTCGGCATTCTCCTCAGAGATATAGCCTTCCGGCTTTTCCTGATGGACGATGTAATCGGTCACCGCCTCGACGAAGAACGACGCCCATTCGCCGCATTTGTCGCGCGCCGTCTGGTCGAGCGCGAACAGGGCCTCGGCCTCGCCGCGGCTCACCACGCCGTCCGCGAAAACCTCGCGCCGCAGCATCGTCACGTCCTCGGCCGTGATCTTGCTCTTCGAGGTCAGCCCCGCCACCGGAGCGCTCATGATCAATTCGCCCATTTGCCGTCCCTGCCCGTCGCCCGTTGCCGGCGCTATCCCGTCAGGTTTATCAGCTTTGTCTTGAGAAACCGGCAAATGGAGTGGTTAGCGAAGCCTTGCCGGTGCGGAGGATCTGGTCCAATAGCGCCCCGCGCCTGAAAATGTCGCTGGGAGGTGACAAGGTGTCGCCGACGGGCTATGGATGGCGCGTCATGGGCTCAGGTGACTGAGTCCTACCTGTTTGCGGGAGAGAGCAGCGCAAGCTGTCGCCGAAGGGGAAATCGCCCGAAATCTCTCAGGCAAAAGAACCGTGGACGGGAAAGACAACTCTGGAAAGTCGGGAATCTTCCCGCGCCGAAGGTGTAAGCGCTGCCGACAGAGTTACGGGGCGCGAGTCTCTCAGGCTTCAGACAGAGGGGCACGACTAGGCCGCCATTGGCGGTCGATTGGCGTGCGACTCTGGAGAAGACATGACAGGTGACGACACCAGACATCTACCCCTCGAAGATTTGCATCAGGCCGCGGGTGCGCGTTTCGGCGCCTTCGCCGGCTGGTCGATGCCGCTGACCTACCCGCCCGGCGTGATGAAGGAGCATCTTCACACACGCGAGCATGCCGGCCTGTTCGACATCTCGCATATGAAGCTTTTCGAGGTCGCCGGTCCGGGGGCCATCGCGTTGTTGAACCGAGCCTGCCCGCTCGATGCCGGCGCGCTGGACATCTCGCAGTCCAAATACACCTTCTTCCTCAACGAGGCGGCAGGCATCATCGATGACCTGATCGTGACGTGCCTGGGCGATGACCGGTTCATGGTGGTGGCCAATGCCGGCAACGCGGTGGAGGACGAGAAGCATCTGCGCGACCTCTGCGCCGATTTCGACGCCAGGGTCGACCCGCTCGACCGGGTTTTCCTGGCGATCCAGGGACCGGACGCCTGGGCAGCCCTGGCGCGGGCCGGCATCGAAACCGGCTCGCTGCTCTTCATGCATGGGGTCGAGCCGCGGCAAAACTGGTTCATGAGCCGTTCCGGCTACACCGGCGAGGACGGTTTCGAAATCGGCTTGCCGGAGAAGGATGCCCGCGATCTCGTCGCCAGACTCCTGGAAGACGAGCGCGTGCAGTGGATCGGCCTTGCCGCCCGCGACAGCCTGCGGCTCGAGGCTGGGCTTTGCCTGCACGGCCAGGACCTGACGCCCGAGATTGACCCGGCAAGCGCCGGACTGATGTGGGCAATTCCCAAGGAGGTCCGGATCTCGGGTCATTTCATCGGCGCCGACGCGCTGCGCTCTATCCTCGAGCGCGGGCCGTCGCAGAAGCGCGTCGGCCTGAAGCCCGACGGACGCCAACCGGTGCGCGCGGGCGCGGCGTTGATCGATGCCGACGGCAATCCGGCCGGCCACGTCACATCCGGCGGCTTCGGCCCTTCGGCCGGGCACCCGGTCGCCGTGGGCTACGTCAACACGTCGCTGTCCAAGCCCGGCACGAAACTCTTCGCCGACGTCCGCGGGACAAAAATCCCGGTCGACGTCACGTCCCTGCCCTTCACACCGCATCGCTACCGCAAAGGATAAGTCCCGATGGCAAAGACCTATTTCACCGAAGACCATGAATGGTTGCGCGTCGAGGGCGGCGTCGCCACCGTCGGCATCACCGACTATGCGCAGGCACAACTCGGCGATCTCGTTTTCGTCGAGCTGCCGGAAATCGGCCGCAAGCTCGCCAAGGGCGACACCGCCGTCGTCGTCGAATCCGTCAAGGCGGCGTCGGACGTCTACGCGCCGGCCGACGGCGAGATCACCGAGGCCAACGCCTCGCTGTCGGCCGATCCCTCGCTGGTCAACTCGGCCGCGACCGGCGACGGCTGGCTCTGGAAGATGAAGCTCGCCAACGAAAGCCAGCTCGACAGCCTGATGGATGAGACCGCCTACAAAGCCCATATTGGCTGATATCAGGACATAAAGACATGACCGCAGCGCTTACTCCCTTCTCGGCCCGCCACATCGGCCCGGGCGTCAACGATGTCAGAGCCATGCTTGCCGTGCTCGGCGTTCCGTCCGTCGAAACGCTGATCAGCCAGGCCGTGCCGAGATCGATCCGCCTCGACCAGCCGCTCGACCTGCCGGCTCCGGCCAGCGAAGCGGAAGCGCTGGCCGAACTGTCTGCGATCATGGCGAAGAACACGGTGCTGAAGAGCTTCATCGGCGCCGGCTATCATGGCGTCTTCGTGCCGCCGGTCATCCAGCGCAACCTGTTCGAGAATCCGGCCTGGTACACGGCCTACACGCCCTACCAGGCCGAGATCAGCCAGGGCCGGCTGGAAATGCTGTTCAACTTCCAGACATTGGTGACGGAACTGACAGGCCTGCCGGTGGCGTCCGCCTCGCTGCTCGATGAAGCCACCGCCGTCGCCGAAGCCGTCGGCATCGCGCTGCGCCACCACCGCGACAAGCGCACCAAGGTGGCGCTTGCCGGCACGCCGCATCCGCAGACGCTGGACGTCGTGCGCACCCGCGCCGAACCGCTCGACATCGAGGTCGACGGCGAGACGATCGACGACAACACCGCCGCCCTGCTCGTCTCCTGGCCGGACACCTTCGGCGTCTACGGCGACCACAAGGCGGCAATCGAGAAGGCCCGCGCGACCGGCGCGCTCGTCGTCTTCATCGCCGACCCGCTGGCGCTCACGCTGACGGACGCGCCGGCAAAACTTGGTGCCGACATCGCCGTCGGCCCGATGCAGCGTTTCGGCGTGCCGATGGGCTTTGGCGGTCCGCATGCCGCCTATTGCGCCGTCTCCGACAAGCTGACCCGCCTGATGCCCGGCCGCCTCGTCGGTCAGTCGACGGACACGATGGGCCGCCCGGGCTACCGGCTGGCGCTGCAGACGCGCGAGCAGCACATCCGCCGCGACAAGGCGACCTCCAACATCTGCACCGCACAGGCGCTGCTGGCCAACATGGCGACGGCCTATGCGATCTGGCACGGCCCCGCCGGGCTGCAGGCAATTGCCGGTCAGATCCACGGGTTGGCCGGCCGTCTTGCCTCGGGTCTCAAGGCAGCCGGTGTATCCGTCCTCGGCGCAAGCCGCTTCGACACGGTGACGGCCGAAGTGAAGGGCAAGGCCGGCGCTATCGCCGCTGCCGCCGAAAACACCGGCCGGCTGTTGCGCGTCATCGACGCCGACCGCGTCAGTATCGCCTTCGACGAGACCTCCACGCAAGCCGATCTCGAGGCGATCGCCGCCTTGTTCGGGGCCAAGCCCGGCGCGGCGGAAGGCGGCTCCATGCCTGGCAAGCCGCGCGGCAAGGAATTCCTCACCCAGCCGGTCTTCCGCGACAACCATTCCGAAACCGAGATGATGCGCTTCCTGCGCAGGCTGGCCGACAAGGACCTCGCGCTCGATCGCACCATGATCCCGCTCGGATCCTGCACCATGAAGCTCAACGCCGCCGCCGAGATGATGCCGGTGAGCTGGCCGAGCGTCGCCAATCTGCACCCCTTCGCGCCGGCCGGTCATTCAGAGGGCTATCGCAAGATGGTCGGCGACCTGGAAGCCTGGCTGTCGGAGATCACCGGTTTCGACGCCGTCAGCCTGCAGCCCAATGCCGGCAGCCAGGGCGAATATGCAGGCCTGCTCGCCATCCGCGCCTATCACCGCGCGCGCGGTGAAGGCCACCGCACCATCTGCCTGATCCCGTCCTCAGCGCACGGCACCAATCCGGCGAGCGCTGCGATGGCCGGCATGAGTGTCGTCGTCGTGCGTTGCCTGGACGACGGCAACATCGACATGGACGACCTGCGCGCGAAGGCCAACGAGCATTCCAAGGACCTCGCGGCGCTGATGTTCACCTACCCTTCGACGCATGGCGTTTACGAGGAAGGCGCGCGCCATCTCTGCGCGCTGATCCACGAGCATGGCGGCCAGGTCTATTTCGACGGCGCCAACCTCAACGCGCTCGTCGGCCTCGCCCGCCCCGGCGACATCGGCGCCGACGTCTGCCACATGAACCTGCACAAGACCTTCTGCATTCCGCATGGCGGCGGCGGTCCGGGCGTCGGCCCGATCGGCGTCAGGGCGCATCTGAAGCCCTATCTGCCGGGCCATGTCACGGAAGGCTCGGCGCATGCCGTTGCCGCCGCTCCCTTCGGCAGCGCTTCAATCCTGCCGATCACCTGGATGTACATCCGCATGATGGGCGGCTCCGGCCTGAAGCAGGCGACCGAGACGGCGATCGTTTCGGCCAACTATGTGGCGACGCGGCTGGCACCACACTACCCGCTGCTCTACAAAGGCAGGAGCGACCGCATCGCGCATGAATGCATCCTCGACACGCGCGTGCTCAAGGAAAGCGCCGGCATCAGCGTCGACGACATCGCCAAGCGCCTGATCGACTACGGCTTCCACGCGCCGACCATGTCGTTCCCGGTCGCCGGCACGCTGATGGTCGAGCCGACCGAGTCCGAACCCAAGCGTGAGCTCGACCGCTTCTGCGAGGCGATGATCGCCATCGCCGGCGAGGCGGCGAAAGTGGCGAAAGGCGAGTGGCCGTCCAACGACAACCCGCTGGTCAACGCCCCGCACACCGCGGCGGAAGCGCTTGCCGGTGAGTGGAAGCATCCCTATTCGCGGCTGGAGGCGGCCTATCCGGCGGGCGACGCCGATCTGGCGGCGAAATACTGGCCGCCGGTCTCGCGCATCGACAACGTCGCCGGCGACCGCAACCTGGTCTGCTCCTGCCCACCGCTGTCGGAATATCTCGGCGCAGCGGAGTAGACGCTGACGTTTGCTCAGGCGGTTCTCAGGGCCGGCCCGGCATCGGGCTGGTCCGCTTCGACCTGAGCGATGACGCGGTTGCGCCCTGCGCGCTTGGCCGCGTAAAGCGCGGCGTCCGCTTGCGCCAGCACCTCGTGCAGGGGACGGCCCGCGGCCGAGCCGAAGCCCATGCCGCCGCTGACGCTGCTGCGCAGCGGGCCGCGATGGGTAGGCACGATCTCCGTGCCGAACGCGACGCCGATCCGGCTTGCCATGTCATGCGCCTTTTCCGGTGTCACGCGCGACATGACGAGCGCGAATTCCTCGCCGCCCAACCGGAAGGCGTCGACCCCTGCCCTGCCGTATTTCTTGATCACCGCCGCGAAGCGGCAAAGGACCTGGTCGCCGACGGGGTGGCCGAAGACGTCGTTGGTCATCTTGAAATGGTCGAGATCGAACATCGCGATCGCCATGAACGGACCGAAGCTGCGATCGCCGTAAAGCTCGTTGAGCGCCCTGCGGTTCATCAGGCCGGTCAGCGGATCGGTCATGGTTTCGGCCTTGAGCTCGATCTGCGCCTGCAGGTGGTGCAGCGAAAGCGTCAGCGCGCCGAGCCCGGTCATGCAGGCGACCGCGACGACAGAGTTCAGCCGCTCCGCCCAATTGTCGGGCGCGGCGCCGAGGGCCCATTGCCCTTGCGCCAGCAACGTCAGGCCGCACAGCGCGAAGGACAGGCCGCAGGCGCCGCTGAGGAACGAAACGACGAGCAGGATCTGGCGATCGTGATCCCCCTTCATCCAGAACATCGTCCCGATCGCCACGAGCAGCGCCGTCACGGCCGCATAGGTGATCTGGAAGCCGATCCCGTCGAAACCGAGAAAGGTGACGATCGCGCAGGCCGCAATCGCGGCCAGCGTCGGCACGATCGCGCGACGGTAGTCGCGAAAGCCGAGATACTGCATGGCCGACAGGCAGATGATCAGGAAACCCAGGGTCAGCAGCGCCAGCACGATCTGGCACAGCCAGGATTCGGGATCCTTGGTATAGCGCCAGAACGCGACGACATGGGCGACGAGCACCAAGATGCCGCAGGCGACCGTGAGCACGAAGCGCGCCCGCGGCGTGGTGAGCCAGATTGCAAACATGGTGATGCTGAGGCATGTGCCCGACAGCGCCGCGGCGAGCAGGAGCGAACTGAAATCCAACATCGGTGAAGAACTGCCTCTAGCGAGTGCCCGTCGTCCCTCAATGTAGGCTGGCGGCGGCCGGCGCAAACCGTTTTCGGCGAATGCCCAACGCTACCTCGGCAAAGGGTTTACAAAGCGTCGACATCAGAGGCGAAGTCCCTCGACGGCACACGGGAAACGGGAACCCGCAGAGGGATCAGCCCTTGTTGAGCAGCGCCAGATTGGCGTTGACCACCGTCTGGTCGGCCATGCCGGCCTTGGCCTCGAGCAGCAGCGCGCGCGCCTTTTTCTTGTTGCCGCGCAGAAGCTGCGAATAACCCATATTGTTGACGATCTGCGGCTTGCGTCCGGCGACCTTCAGCAGCTGCGCATAGGCGCGATCGGCGAAGTCGAAGCGGCCAAGCTCGTCATAGGACGCGGCAAGCCCCATCCACGCCTCGGCATTGTCGGATTTGAGCTCGACCGCCTTGCGGAAATGCTGTTCGGCAAGGCCGAAATTCGCCTCGCGGAACTGCGCCTTGCCTTCGACGAGGTCGTTGGCGCTGATATCCTTGGCCACCGGCTGGATCGCCGTGGTCTTGGTCGTGTCGACGTTGTTGTTCGTCGTGCAGCCGGTGATCATCAAGACGGCCGCCAACGCCGCCGCTGCCCTGGGAAGTCTCTGACGCATGCCCCTGCCCCATCGCCCGATTTGCCGGGTCGTTCTTCAGGAAAAAACGATACAGCAGAGCGATTAAGCTTCGGTGCCGAAATGCAGCTAAAATTCGGTTGTCTGCAAAGGGCGCGTTAACCCTGCCGGCGTCGGGCTGGAGGCATGTTGAGATTCAGGTCAGGCCGAGTCGAAAGCAGTAGTTTTTCGAGAACCGGCCTACGCCGGCCGTAGCCTTCCTGGAGCGAAGACCCTTATGAGGGCTTCGGCCGGCGAAGGCCGGAGCGGAGCGTATTTGAAGTACGTGAGCACCGGAAGCGCAGGAGGCTGCCGTTTGCAGGCCGGCCTCACCTGAATCCTCAGTGGGCGGTCAGCTTCACGATGATCGGTATGATGGCGATCATCAGCACCACCGGCAGGATGCAGACCGTCACCGGCACCGACATCTTGGCCGGCAGGGCATGCGCCTTCTCCTCGGCCAGCGACATGCGCTTGTGCCGCATTTCGTCGGAAAAGACGCGCAGCGAACCCGACAGGCTGGTGCCGAGTTCCTTGGATTGCTGCAAGAGCGTCGCGAAGGAGCGAACCTCGTCGAGGCTGAGGCGGTCGGCAAGCGCCTTCAGCGCGTCGTCGAGGCTGCGCCCGGCCCGCAACTCCAGCGACACCAGGATCAGGTTCTGGCTGAGCGACGGATAGGTCCTGGCAAGCTCCTTGGAGACCCGCTCGATACCGGCCTCCATGCTCATGCCCGCATCGGAGCAGACGATCATCAAATCCATGAAATCGGGAAAGCCGTTGCGGTATTCGCGCATCTTTTCCCGAACCTTCTGCGTCAGCACCAGGCCAGGCAGGAAATAGCCGCCGGCCCCCGACAGGATGATGAAGGTCCAGCGGCTGGTCATAGTCGACTCGGCGCTGGCCGCCCAGTGGTTGACCAGGAATGCACCGAGCGCCGCGCCGACCAGCGCGGCGAAACGGATCAGGAAGAACATGCCGACCGCGCGCGGCTCCATATAGCCGGCCTGGATGAGCCTCAGGCGCAGCCGCGCGACATTTTCCGGGTCGCTCTTGGCATAGAACTCCTGCGCCCGTTTCACCGCCTTCTCGCGCACGGCATTGGTGCTCTTCTTGGGCGCGGGCTCCACCTGCTCGACCGGCTGGAATATCTCCACTTTCAGCCGGCGTTTGACATCGCCGCGATCGCCCTTGGCGAGCACCAGCGGCCAGGCGACCGCGCCGCCGCCCAGCACCAGGAGCAGCACGGCGATCGGCATCAGCGAGGTCGGCGCGAGCGAAGCAAGGAAGCGGATGACGTCTTCCATCTCAGAACCTGAAATTCGACATCTTGAACATGATGGCGTTGCCGAGCAGCAGCCAGATGATGGAGCCGCTCAGCATGTACCAGGTCTTCGGCACGTCCCAGACATCCTGGTAGAACTGTGGCATCAGCACCATGATGGCGCTGAACAGGAGCACCGGGACCGCGGTCAGGATGTAGGCCGACATGCGCCCTTCCGTCGAAATGGCGCGCACCTTGCGGCGCAGCTTGCCACGGTCGCGGATCGTCGCCGACAGGCCGTCGAGGATCTCGCGCAGATTGCCGCCCGAGCTGCTCTGGATCGACACCGCCGTGACGAACAGCGGCAGGTCCTCGTGCCCCACCCGGTCGAAAAGGTTGTTGAGCGCCGAGACCAGGTCCGAGCCGTAGGTCACCTCGTCGGCGACGACGCCGAACTCGGTGCCGATCGGATCGGCCATTTCGCGCGAAACCATGGCAATAGCCACCGGCACCGGATGGCCGGCCTTCAGGCCGCGCGTGATCAATTCAAGCGCCTCGGGCAGTTGCATGCCGAACCGCTTGTGCCGGCGCTTGCGCATGAAGCGCATGACCATCACCGGCAGCACCGGCAACAACACGAGAAGCAGGATGAGGCCGAACAGGAGCGGCAAGCCCTTCCAGATGCCGACAAGCGCCAAAGCGAGAGCGATCCCCGATGTGACCATGAGGAACTTCGGCAGCGGCGTGGTCATGCCGGACTGCGTGCGCAGGGCGCGGAAGCGGTCGAGGGAAAAGATGGAGCTGCCGCCGTCGATCCCGCGCTCCTTGCGCAGCTGGATCAGCACCTGCTCCTGGCTGATCTTGTTCTCCGCGAGCTTCATGCGGCGGTTGATGGCCGTGCGCTTATCGCTGCGCCCGGCATAGAGCAAATAAAGGCCCTCGGCGATCATGATGCCGGTGAGCGCCGCCGCGGCGTAAACGACGTAGACCGGGCTGAATCCCTCGAACACCGGCCTAGTCCTGCGGCCGGCCGGGTTCGAAATACTTGCCCGGGAATTCGATGCCCATGTTGCGCAGGTCCTCGAGGAAGCGTGGGCGGATGCCGGTTGCTTCGAAGTGGCCGAGGATCTTTCCGTCAGCCTCCATGCCGGTGCGCACGAAGCGGAATATCTCCTGCATCTGGATGACGTCGCCTTCCATGCCGGTCACTTCGGCGACGCTGGTCACCTTGCGCTTGCCGTCGGACAGGCGCGTCAACTGGACGATGATGTCGATGGCGCTGGAGATCTGGCTGCGGATCGACTGCACGGTCATCGGCATGCCGGTCATGCCGAGCATCTGTTCCAGGCGCGAGATGGCATCGCGCGGCGTGTTGGCATGGATGGTGGCCATCGAGCCTTCATGGCCGGTGTTCATCGCTTGCAGCATGTCGAAGGCTTCCTCGCCGCGGCACTCGCCGAGGATGACGCGGTCGGGGCGCATGCGCAGCGCGTTCTTGACAAGGTCGCGCTGCTTCAATTCGCCGTGGCCCTCGATATTGGCCGGGCGCGTCTCCATGCGCGCGACATGCGGCTGCTGCAATTGCAACTCGGCCGCATCCTCGATGGTGATCAGGCGCTCGTCTTCCGGAATGAAGGCCGACAAGGCGTTGAGCATCGTCGTCTTGCCCGTGCCGGTGCCGCCGGAGATGATCGTGGTCTTGCGGGCATGCACCGCCGCCGCCAGCACTTCGGCCATGTTCTGGGTGATGGCGCCGAATTCGACCAGCTTGTGCAGGCCGAGCTTGTTCTTGGAGAATTTGCGGATCGACACCAGCGGCCCATCGACGCCGACCGGGCGGATCGCGGCGTTGAAGCGCGAACCGTCGAGCATGCGGGCGTCGACCATCGGCTGTGATTCATCGACGCGGCGGCCGACCGCCGCGACGATTTTATTAATGATTCGAAGCAGATGCGCCTCATCCTTGAACGGGATGTGGACCTGCTGCAGCTTGCCGCGCTTTTCAACGAAGCAGTTCTCGTGGCCGTTGATCAGGATATCGTTGATCTCGGGGTCCTTGAGCAGCGGCTCCAGCGGGCCGAGGCCGACCATCTCGTCGACGATGTCGTCGACGAGCGCGTCGAGTTCGGCGTTGTTGATCGCCATCCGCTCATTGCGCGTCTTCTCCGAGACGAATTCATGCACCTGCCGGCGCATTTCGTCCCGGGGCAGCCGCTCCAGCGCCACGAGGTTGATCTCTTCGAGCAGCATGCGATGGATACGCACGCGCGCATCGAGCACCTTGTTGGCGCTTTTTGCGGGCGTGGCTTCAGGCTTCGGCGGCGCCGGCTTGCGGGTCGTCGGGATGATGACCGCATTGTGCGTGACGGGCGCGGGTTCCGGCGCACGCTGCGGACGGACGTCGCGACTCTGCAGGTTGGAAAAGCGGCTGTTCATCCTGCTTTCCTCTTCAGCAAGCCCTTGCCCAGGCCGAACAGCGACTTCGACTTGGCCATGGTCTGGACGGCCTCTTCCGGAAGGATGATCTTCTTCAGGTCGTTGACGACATTGGCGTTGGGGTCGATGGCGTGCAGCGGCACACCGCGGTCGACCGCCTCGCGCACCAGCCGGTAATTGTTGGAGATGCCGCCAACGAAATGCTCGCCGAGTATCTCCTGGACGTCGGCCTGCTTGATGCCGCTGTCGAACATCTTCTGCTCGAAGCGGTTGACGATGACGTTCGGCTTCACTTCCTTGCCGGCGGTCTCATAGACGGCCTGGATGAGACGCTGCGTATGGCGCAGGCAGGGCACCGTCATCTCGGCGACGATATAGAGCTTGTTGGAACCCAGCAGCACCGTCTCGGTCCAGGGGAACCACGTGCGCGGCAAGTCGATGACGACATTGTCGAAATAGGCCGCCACGAGGTCGAGCATGCGCACCACGACATCGGTCTTGAACGAACGCATGTCGGACGGGCGCGTGGGAGCGGCAAGCACGCACAGCCCGCTCGCATGCTTGGACAGCATCACGTCAAGCAACTGCCGGTCGAGGCGCTCCGGCTGGTTCTCGATTTCCGTGATGTCGAAGCGCGGTTCCAGGTCGAGATATTCAGCGCAGGCGCCTTGCTGGAAATTGAGGTCGACGACGCATGTCGAGGCGCCGCGCGTCACCGAATGATGCAGCTGGAAGGCCGTCTGCAGGGCGAGCGTGGTGGTGCCGACGCCACCGGCGGCCGGCATGAAGGTGTAGATGTGCGATTCGGTGTTCTCTTCCCGCCCCGGCCCTTGCAGCGCACGGATGACGGAACGCACGAGGTCGGCCGTGGTGATCGGCTTGACCAGGAAATCGGCGACCTTGAGCTGCACCAGGATGCGCACCGCCGCCGCATTGAATTCCTGGGTGACGACGACCACCGGAACGCTGCCTTCCAGCCGCCGCATGACGCGCTGCAGCGACTCGATCTCTTCGAGCTTCGCCGCGTCCATGTCGACGATGACGGTGCCGAAATCCGCCTCAACGGCCTCGCCGCGCAGCTCATTGACGCTCTTTTCCACCGTCAAAAGCTCGATCACCTCGGAAGCGGCGAAGGCCGTCCGCGTGTCCTGCACAAACACTTTGTCGGTGGAAACGAGCAGGATCTTCTTGGTCTTGCTACCAGATGCCATCGTCGTCAGCCCATCAGTTCGATGTCGTTGATGATGATGTCACCGGCGCCGGCCCGGAGCCGGCTTTCGCACCGACGGCAGCGCTTTCGGAACCCGGGCGCTGGGCCGGCACTAGGAGTTTTGTGTTCTGCACGCCGTATTTCCAGGGATCGACCATCTGCATGGCGGTGTTGGACGCCTGCGCGTTGCCGGCCGCCAGTGTCACCCCTTCGGCGCGAATGTAGTCGTCGCTGGTGCAACCGCCGGCGAAGCCGGCCAGCAGCAGAGCGATGCAAACGGGGATGCGCATGGCCTTAGTCCTTTGGCAGGTCGAGGAAGTGGCCGGACGTGGTGGCAGCCACCGGCCGGGCGGCGCTGCCGTCCGCCAGAGCCACCGGACGCTTCGACGCCGAGGCGTCCACTTCCTCGGTGTTGTTCAGGAAATAGTCGGCGGGACTTGCCGGCTGGGTGCCGTCGGTCGGCTCGACCATCTTCTTCGAGGGATCGACCGGCTTGACGAGGTAAGGCGTGACGATGATGACCAGGTCGGTCTCGCGCCGCTGATAGGATTTCGAGGAAAACAGCGGACCGAGCACCGGCAGCTTGCCGATCCCCGGCACCCGCGATGTCGTGATGTCGTTCTGCGACTGCAGGAGGCCGGCGATCATGAAGCTCTGGCCGTTCTTGAGGTCGATCGATGTCCTGGCGCGGCGCACGATGAAGGCCGGAATGGAAATGCCGCTGCTGACCTGGATGGAAGCGGACGGGTCGATCGAGGACACTTCCGGCGCGATGTCGAGGCTCACCAGCCCGTCCTTCAGCACCGTCGGCGTGAAGTCCAGGCCGACGCCGTACTTCTTGTAGGTGACGCTGATCTTGCCATTGTCCTCGGAGACCGGGATCGGGAACTCGCCGCCGGCAAGGAAGCTCGCCGTCTGGCCCGAACGCGCAATCAGGTTCGGTTCCGCAAGCCGCCGCGCCAGGCCGCGCTCCTCCAGCGCCTTGATGGCGATGTCGATCGAAACGCCGTTCGACAAAAGGCTGCCGATGATCTCACCGGTTCCGGCCCCCGTCACGCTCCCCCCGTCCGGGTTCAGCACGACTTTGCGGTTGCCGATGCCATAGGCGAAATTGGCGGAGTATTTGGCGCCGAGGTCCTGGCCGGCCTGACGGTTGATCTCGACGAAGCGGACGTTGAGCTGCACCTGCTGCGAGGACGAGATGTTGACCGAGTTGATGACTTCCTCATTGCCGGAAAAGCGCGACGCGATCTTGCTGGCCTTATCGGCGGCGACCGCATCGTCGGCCTCGCCCGACAGCACGACGCGGCCGTTCGCCGAACCGACCTTGATCTTGGCGTCGGGCACGCTGGCGCGGATGGTGCTGGCCAGCTGGTCGGTATCCAGCGTCACCTCGATGTCGATGGTGCCGACAAGCTGCTTGTTCTGGTCGAAGAGCGCAATGCCGGTGGTGCCCAGATTGTTGCCGAGCACGTAGAAGGACTTGTCGGTCAGCGGATTGACGTTGGCGATCTCAGGATCGCCGATGACGATCTGGTAGAAGGCGGCGCTCGTCATGATCGTCTTGGGCTTGCCCTTGGCAACCTTGATCGAGGCGTTCTTGTTCGCCGAGACATAGACGATTTCATTGTCCGCCCTTGCCGGCCCGGTGACGCCAAGCATTGCCGCCGCCAGCGCTATCGCGCCGAGAAGACGCCATCCCCCGGTCGTCCGAAATGCATCAAACCCGAACATCTTGCCCCGTCCCGCCGGTCCCCACCGGCTATTGCTGCAGTTCCTGCGGCGGTTCCCGTGAAGGAACCTTGTATTCCTCGACCTTGTCGCCGCGCGTCACGATCACCGTCTTGAATTTCGGCTTGTCCTCATCCTTCGTCACCGCGTTGACGAGCGAGGCGGCGCTCGCCTGCGCGTTTGCGGCAACCGACCCGCCGAAGGAGGAGATGGTCGTAAGCCCGCCTTTGCTGGCGCTGGCGTCAGCCGCGGAACGCAAGGACAGCGACAAGGAGCCGACGGTGCGAGCGAGCGCCACTTTCTGCGCCCCTTCATTGGTCACCTCGAGGGTCACGGAATTGGCGACCTGCGGCTCGGTCTTGCGTTCGTCGGTGCCCTGTCCGACCGAAAGCACCTTGGCGTCGGACACGACGATCTCGGACGTGACGGTCGAGCCGGCGGCGCCCTGCGCATTCTTGGACACTTCCTGGATATCCCCCGCGTCGCGCGTCAGCACGACGTCGACACGGTCTCCCGGCGTGATGAAGCCGCCGACGCCGGCGATCTCATCGGTACGGATGGTGACGGCCCGCATTCCCGGCGACAGCATGTTGGAAAGGGTGGCGCGGCCGTTTGGCCCCGACAGCTTGGCGAGCAGCACCGGTTCATTGACCTCGATCGGCGACAGCACCACCCGGCTGCCGTCCGCAAGCAGCTTATCGATGGTCGGGAAAGCGCCCTGCGGCAGGGAATCTTGCGGCCACGGAATCTCGGCGAGCTGCGGCCGTCCGAGCTCCATGCCGTAGCGCAGCGGCGCTTGAGCCACCACGATGGTCTTTAACTCGACCTTGGGTTGCTGCGGGGCTTCGACCGTGACGACCTTGACCTCGGGCTGAGCCTTCGCCTGGCTCTTGACCCAGAAATCCGCCGCAAAGATCGAGATCGCGCCGAAAACGGCGGCGATGCCGATCATGGGTATGGCCC
Source organism: Mesorhizobium humile (assembly GCF_033977215.1). Taxonomy (NCBI): domain Bacteria; kingdom Pseudomonadati; phylum Pseudomonadota; class Alphaproteobacteria; order Hyphomicrobiales; family Phyllobacteriaceae; genus Mesorhizobium; species Mesorhizobium humile. The sequence goes on along the minus strand of NZ_JAVIIV010000025.1, from coordinate 30,899 downwards.
TGCCCCTCACAACGAAACCCCTGACGCCCGTGGTCTTTTGTTGGTTAGGCCTCACGCTAGGCATTAATGTTAAAGAATAAGGAACACCGGGCCTCACGGACCGCCCTATTTCGGCCGGCTTGGTTATCGAATGGTTTTGGAATAAGAGACAGTTTGATCCCTGAACGGAACAGGAACTCGTTCGCCCGTCAAAAGCGTGGCAGTATCGAGACGTGATTCGCATTACCGGACGCTAGGCCCAGCATGGACGACAGCAACGACCTCTTCGGCAAGATGGAAAAGCCGGCACAGCCGGTGCGCGCGCCCTCGCGCCCGGCCGATCCGCTGGTTCAGGCCGCGAAGCGCTTGACCGCCGCCCGTGATGGCAGCGAGGGCTACAGCGCCGCCGACATCGAGGTTCTGGAAGGGCTGGAGCCGGTGCGCCGCCGTCCAGGCATGTATATCGGCGGCACCGACGACAAGGCGATGCATCACCTGTTCGCCGAGGTCATCGACAATTCGATGGACGAAGCTGTTGCCGGTCACGCCACTTTCATCGACGTCGAGCTTTCCGCCGACGGCTTCCTGACCGTCACCGACAACGGCCGCGGCATCCCGGTCGATCCGCATCCGAAATTCAAGAAGCCGGCGCTCGAAGTCATCATGACGACGCTGCATTCGGGCGGCAAGTTCGACTCCAAGGTCTACGAGACCTCCGGCGGCTTGCACGGCGTCGGCGTTTCGGTCGTCAACGCGCTGTCCGACCACCTCGAGGTCGAGGTCGCGCGGGGTCGTCAGCTCTACCGCCAGCGTTTTTCCCGCGGCGTCCCGGTCAGCGGTCTTGAGCATCTCGGCGAGGTCCACAATCGCCGCGGCACCAGGACCCGCTTCCATCCCGACGAGCAGATTTTCGGCAAGGGCGCCGCCTTCGAACCGGCGCGGCTTTACCGCATGACGCGCTCGAAGGCCTATCTGTTCGGCGGCGTCGAGATCCGCTGGACCTGCGATCCGTCGCTGATCAAGGACAAGGACCAGACGCCGGCCAAGGCCGAGTTCCATTTCCCAGGCGGCCTGAAGGACTATCTCAAGGCGACGCTCGGCGACGAATTCCAGGTCACGCGCGAGGTCTTCGCCGGCAAAGGCGACAAGCAGGGCGGCCACGGTTCGCTCGAATGGGCGGTGACCTGGTTCGGCGGCGACGGTTTCCTCAACTCCTATTGCAACACCATTCCGACCCCCGAAGGCGGCACGCATGAGGCCGGCTTCCGCAATGTGCTGACGCGCGGGCTGCGCGCTTATGCCGATCTGATCGGCAACAAGCGCGCCTCGATCATCACCACCGACGACGTGATGATCTCGGCCGCCGGCATGCTGTCGGTGTTCATCCGCGAGCCGGAATTCGTCGGCCAGACCAAGGACAGGCTGGCGACGATCGAGGCGATGCGCATCGTCGAAAACGCCCTTCGCGACCCGTTCGACCACTGGCTGGCCGACAATCCGCAGGAAGCCTCGAAGCTTCTGGAGTGGGTCATCGCGCGCGCCGATGAGCGCGTGCGCCGCCGCCAGGAAAAGGAAGTCTCGCGCAAGAGCGCGGTGCGCAAGCTGCGCCTTCCGGGCAAGCTCGCCGACTGCACGCAGAACGCCGCCGCCGGCGCCGAGATCTTCATCGTCGAGGGTGACTCGGCCGGCGGCTCGGCCAAGCAGGCGCGCGACCGCGCCAGCCAGGCGGTGCTGCCGCTGCGCGGCAAGATCCTCAACGTCGCCTCCGCCGGCAACGACAAGCTCGCCGCCAACCAGCAGATTTCCGACCTCATCCAGGCGCTCGGTTGCGGCACGCGCTCGAAATACCGCGACGAGGACCTGCGCTACGACCGCGTGATCATCATGACCGACGCCGACGTCGACGGCGCGCACATCGCTTCGCTGTTGATCACCTTCTTCTATCAGGAGATGCCGAACCTGATCCGCGGCGGCCATCTCTACATGGCCGTGCCGCCGCTCTATTCGATCAGGCAGGGCGGCAAGGTCGGCTACGCCCGCGACGACGCGCACAAGGACGAATTGCTGCGCACCGAGTTCACCGGGCGCGGCAAGGTCGAGATCGGCCGCTTCAAGGGCCTGGGCGAGATGATGGCCTCGCAGCTCAAGGAGACCACGATGGATCCGAGGAAACGCACGCTTCTGAGGGTCGATGTGATCGACGCCGAGCAGGCCACCAAGGATGCCGTCGACGCGCTGATGGGCACCAAGCCCGAGGCGCGCTTCCGCTTCATCCAGGAACGTGCCGAATTCGCCGAGGCGGACGTGCTGGATATCTGATCGCCTGCTGGTCCATAACAGTCTCCGGCACGGAGAACCGATGTGACCTGGACGCGGTTGAAAGAGCTTGTCGAGACGCCGCTGAGCGGCCTGACGCAGCCGACCCGTTCGGACTGGATTTTTGCCCTGCGCACGGTTTCGGCCGGACTGATCGCGCTGCTTGTCGCCTACGCCCTGAAGCTCGACCATCCGCAATGGGCGATGATGACGGTGTTCATCGTCGCGCAACCAGTCGCCGGCATGGTGCTGGCAAAGGGCTTCTACCGGCTGCTCGGCACACTGGCCGGCGGCTTGGCCGCGGTCGGCATCACATTCCTGTCCGGCGCCAATCCCTGGGTGCTGGTCACTATCCTGGCGCTCTGGATCGGCATCTGCACGCTTGTATCCTCGCTGCTGCGCAACCCGGAGGCCTATGGCGCGGCGCTTGCCGGCTACACGGCGATGATCATCAGCCTGCCGGCGCTCGGACAGCCGCATATCGTCGTCGACCTTGCGATCGCGCGCTGCGCGGAGATCGTGCTCGGCATCGTCTGCGCCGGCGTCACCAGCCGGCTGATCCTGCCGAAGCTCGCGGCCGACGCCATCATTTCCAGGTTGAAGCGCAGCATCCTCGATCTCGCCGAATATGCCGGCGGCGCCTTTTCCGGCGGCGATCCGGCAAGCCTCGCCGCGCTTCAGCGCAAGCTGATCACCGATGCTCAGACGCTCGCCGAAATGCGCACCTACGCGCGCCTGGAGGCGCCGAGCTTCGCCACGCGCGCACACCCGGTGCGGCGCACGATCGGTCAGCTTCTATGGGCGCTTTCGGCGGCGCGCGCGCTGCACAGCCACCGCAGGCCGAAGAACGCGGCACTCATTCCCATGCGCAGCGAATTGAAAGCCTTCGTCGGCGAGCTGGCGGCGACGCCCGGCGCGCTCGACGACACGGCCCCCTGGGTGGCCCGGCTTGACGCGATCGCGGGCAAGGCCAGGGAGATGCCCGACCTGCCCAAGGATACCGGCCCGAACGATAGCGGCCCCGACGATAGTGGCGAAGACAAGGTCGGCACCATCACCCGCCTGACCATTGCCGGCGATTTCGCCGAGGCGCTGAAGCAGGTGATGCGCGGCCTTGACGCGCTTCGCTCGCCTGTCTCGCGGAAGTCGAGCGAGCGAGCCCAGCCGGCGCTGGTCGTCCACCGCGACTATCAGGCCGCATGGCGCAACGCCGTGCGCGCGGCGCTCGCGACCTTGCTCGTGGCGATCTTCTGGCTGACGACCAAATGGTCGGAAGCGGCCGGCACCGTCATCCTCGTCGCCGTCGTCTCCAGCCTGTTCGCGGCGCGCCCTGATCCCGTGCAATCCGCCTTGGGCTTCTTCACCGGAACGCTGATCGCGCTGCCTTTTGCCTTCCTGGTCGGCCAGGTCGCGCTGCCGGCGCTGCCCGGCTTCGGCTGGTTCACGCTCTTCGTCGTGCCGATCATGGTGCCCGCGGCGCTCGGCATGGCCAATCCCCGCCATGTCGGCGTCGCCACCGCTTTCGCCATCAACTTCCTCGCCTTCCTCAGCCCGCATCAGCAGATGATCTACGATCCCGGGCCGTTCTTCGCCGGCTCGGCCTCGATCCTGGTCGGCATCCTGATTGCCATCGGCGTCTTCATCGTCGTGCTGCCCGCCGATCCCTGGGGCACCGTGGAGCGCATCTCGCAGGCGATGCGCGAGGATCTGGCGCGGCTTTGCCTGCATGAGCGCATTCCCCGGCGCTCGGCCTTCGAAAGCCTCGCCTATGACCGGATCAACCAGTTGATGCCGCAGGTGCAGCAGACCGGCCGCAAGGGCGATCCCATTCTTGGCGGAAGCATCGCCGCCGTCACCGTCGGGCTGGAGGTGCTGCGGCTGCGCCACGCGCAACTGAACTCCACCGTCCCGCACGAAACAGTCGAGTCCATCGGCAACTTCCTGCGCGGCCTGGCGCGCGAATTGCTGTTCAGGCGGCCGGGTGAGCCACAGACCGCGACCGTCGCGGTGGCGAGGCAATATGCGGCCAGCATCGCCCAGCGCAGCGACCGGCTCGACATGCTGCAGATCGCCGCCTCGCTGCGCATCATCGCCGCGGCGATGGAGGATTACCCGGATTTCTTTGCGAAGGGTCGCGCTTGAACCATTCGGGCGTATCGCGTTTCAGGTCGGACCGTTTCGGGAATGGTTCCTTGATAACTGGTCGACACTTTATAGGGTGGACACATGGCGCTCAAACGGATGGACAACATAGGAATCGTCGTCGAGGACCTCGACGCGACGATTGATTTCTTTCGCGAGCTCGGCCTCGAGTTCGAGGGGCGCGCCATGATCGAGGGAGAATGGGCCGGACGTGTCACCGGGCTCGGCGATCAGAACGTCGAGATTGCGATGATGCGCACGCCGGACGGCCACAGCCGGCTCGAGCTGTCCCGCTTCATCAGGCCGCCTGTCGTCGCCGATCACCGCAACGCCCCGGTGAACGCCCTGGGCTATCTCCGCGTCATGTTCGCCGTGGACGATATCGACGACACGCTTGCGAGGCTTCGCAAGCGCGGCGCCGAGCTCGTCGGCGAAGTGGTCCGGTATCAGGACGTGTATCGGCTCTGCTACATCCGCGGGCCTGAAGGGCTTCTCATCGGCCTCGCCCAGGAGCTCGGATGAGCCTTGAACATGCGCTTTAGGCCGCTGCGATCGCCAGCGCGTGCCCGCGCGCATTTTCCCGCAGGGCGTCGAGATGGATCGATTTCACCAGCCCGGCAAGATCGCCCTCTGCCGATTGGCCTCCGAGTTCCTTCAGCATCAGCCAGCTCACTTCCTGCACGCCGGCGACACGCCGGCCGTTGGCGACCTCGCGCCATACTTTCAGCGCGCGCAGGATTATGCCATGCGTCGCCGGCGCAAGTCCGGCGCTGCGGAACAGCGCCTGCAGCGCAACGTCATGCCCGCCGGCGAGAAGCGCCGTCACCCGCTGCTCGGACTGCTGGGCCAAAGCCACCAGCGTCGAGCCGAAGAAGTCCACCTTGCCATGCGCGATGGTGCGGATGATGAAACTTGCCGTGAGGTCGCCGCGCAGTCTCAGATGCTCGATCAGCGCGGCATGCTCTTCCATGCGCGTCCCCTCGATCAGCGTGACCGAGGCTTTCACGCAGGCGTCGCGCATCACGCGATCGGCGCGCGCCGCCCCCATCATCGCCAGCACCAGCGGCGAACCTTTCAGGGTCTCGCCGAGCTTGACCAAAAGCATGTGCCGGCAATCGGCGGGCAGGCGCTGATCGGCAATCAGCGCCTCGCGCACCAGCGGCAGGTGGCCGTGGCGCTCGGCCATGCGGCGGAAACTCAGCGAAGCAATCTCGGCGCCGCTGTTGCCGACCAGCGCGACGCAGGCTTCCGGCTCGCCGATCTCGGCGATCGCCGCCGCCAGCGACATCGAGACGACCGGACGGTTGGCGATCAGCTTTTGCGTCGCCTTCTGGCCACAGGCGACGCGTTCGACCAGATCGGCATCGGTAAGCAGCGGCGAACGCGCCAGCACCAGCGCCGCCACTTCCGGCTGGTCGGCAGCCAGGGCGCTGATCACCTGCGGCGGCGCGTGATGGCTCATCGACAGCGCCTCGGCAAGCGCCTGGCGAACCTTGGAGGAAGCGTCGTCCAGAAGCAGCGTGAGGGCCGCCTCGGCGGCGCAGCGGTCCTCGAACGGCAGATCGGAATTGACATAGGCGCGCGCCAGCGCGCTCGCGGCGGCGGCCCGCTCGGAAACCCTTGCCGTATCAATCCACTTTAGAAAGTGCGAAACAACCATACCGACCAGCTACGCCCTCGCCGGAATATTTCCGGCCCCGTTGTGAACGGTAGGCCGGAAATGGTTTACGAACGGTTCACCATGTTTCTTAACCGGCTTGATGGCAGCGCGGCCAACGCCTATCAAGCACGGGCATTGGAGGAGATCGAACCATGGCCGGGCTTTATCTGGAAGAGTTTGTCGTCGGCCATGTCTTTCGCCACACGCTGCGCAAGACGGTGACCGAGAGCGACAACATGCTGTTTTCGGTGATGACGCTGAATCCGCAACCTCTGCACATCGATTTCGACTTCGCCGCGAAAACCGAATGGGGCAAGCCGCTGGTGAATTCGCTGTTCACGCTCGGCCTGATGATCGGCATTTCGGTGAACGACATCACCGTCGGCACGACGGTCGCCAATCTCGGCATGAAGGAAACGGTGTTCCCACACCCCGTGTTCCACGGCGACACCATCCGGGTGGAGACCACGGTCGTCTCGTTGCGCGAATCCAAGTCGAAGCCTGATCGCGGCATCGTCGAGTTCGAGCACCGCGCCTACAATCAGAATGATGTTCTCGTCGCCAGATGCACAAGGCAGGCGATGATGCTGAAAAAGGCGGCCTGATGCGCTCGCTGCTGTTCGTGCCCGGCGATTCCGAGCGGAAACTGGAGAAGGGTTTTGGCGCCGGCGCCGACGTGGTCATCGTCGATCTCGAGGATTCCGTTGCCGCCGCCAACAAGAGTGCGGCACGCGACGTTGCGGCGCGCTTCATCTCCAGCCAAAAGCAGCAGACGAGCTCCGCCATCTACGTCCGGGTCAACGACCTGTCCACCGGCTTTACCGACGCCGACCTCGCGGCGCTCGTCCCTGCGAAGCCCGACGGCATCATGCTGCCGAAGTCGAACAGCGGGCAGGACGTCCAGCAGTTGGCGGCGAAGCTTCGGGTGCACGAGGCCGAGAACGGGCTTCCGGACGGCGGCATCAAAATCCTGCCGATCATCACCGAGACCGCGACGGGCGTGCTGGCGGCGGCAAGCTATGCCGGAACGAGCGCGCGGCTCGCCGGCGTGACCTGGGGCGCCGAGGACTTGTCGGCCGCGATCGGCGCGCGCGCGACCCGCGACGAGAGCGGCTGCTACACCGACGTGTTTCGCCTGGCGCGCGCCATGACCATCCTGGCGGCCGGCGCTGCGGAAGTCGCTGCCATCGACACCGTCTTTCCCGATTTCCGCGACATGGCCGCCTTCGAGAAGGAATGCCGTGAGGCCGAGCGCGACGGCTTCACCGGCAAGATGGCAATCCATCCGGCGCAGGTGCCGGTCATCAACGCCGCCTTCACACCGTCCGCCGAAACGGTCGGGCTATCGCAGGCGATCGTTGATGCCTTTGCGGCAGCGGGAAACCCGGGCGTCGTCGGCATCGGTGGCAAGATGTACGACCGGCCGCATCTGCGGCTGGCCGAACGGCTGCTCGCGCGCGCGAGGGCCGCCGGCGTCTGACCGTTACCAGACCATCGGGATCAGCTTGTAGCGAACGCGCGCGGCGTAATCGTCATAGCCCCGCAGGCCGGTCCGCAAGGTCTTTTCCTCGATGAAGGTTCGGATGGCGAGCAGGACGATGAAGGCAAGCACCGATGCCAGCCCCCACCAGGAGCCGAGAAGCAGCGCCGTGCCGGCGAAATAGAGTATGGCGCCCGCATACATAGGGTGGCGGACATAAGCGTATTGCCCGGTGGTGATCACCTTCTGCCCGCGCTCGTCCTGGATCTTCACGACAGGCGCCGCGAAGCTGTTTTCCAGCATTGTGAGATAGCAGATCCAGATGCCGACGAGCAGGATCAGCATGCCGATCGCCTGCGCCCAGACTGGTACTGGCGACCAGCCGAAACGGATGTCGAGCCCCATCAGCGCCAGCCAGGCGAAGATGCCGAGCAGCAATATGCTCAGCAGGATCTTGTCGGCCGCAGTCTGGGTCTTCTGGATCGGAGGACTGAGGCGCTCATTCATCAGGCCTGGATCGCGCCGGGCCAGTGCCACCCCCATGGTAAGGCTCAGCCCGACCATCATGATTATGTACACCCAGGCGCCGATCCAGTGCAGGGTGCCGGCCGACAGGAACAGCAGCACGCCCATGACGCCGAACCATATGAATGTCTGGAAAACCAACCTCGAGATCATGACCAACCTTCCGTGACGTCTCCCCGCCGCTATTGGCCGAATCCGACCAGTGGTCTATTATACCGACCGACGGTCTATTCTCAAGCGTAATCGGCGCCGGGCATCTGGACGGGAACGGCGGCCGCGTGCACAAGGTTTCGTCATGCCACGTATCATCAAGCACCCGGAGCTCAGGCGAGAAGAGCTGCTGGACCATGCCCAGGCCCTGTTCCTGACACATGGCTACGACAGAGCGAGCCTCAACGACGTCATCGCCGCCGCCGGCATCTCGAAGGGCGCCTTCTATCACTACTTCGCCTCCAAGGAGGCCCTGCTGGAGGCGCTCGCCGAGCGTTTCGCGAGGCAAGCGCTCGCCGGCGTTCAGGATGTGCTCCGCGATCCGGCGCTCGATCCGCTTGGACGCCTCAATGCCTTGCTCGCGAAGTCACGGCAGGCCAAGGTCGAGACCGCGGCGGAAGCCTGGGCGCTGTTCGAGACAATGTTCCGGCCCGAAAACCTGGTGCTGTTTCACCGCATCAACCTGGCGGCCAGCGCGACCTTTTCGCCCTTGCTGGTCGAAATCATCAGGCAGGGTGTCGAGGACGGGACGTTCCGCACCTTCGATCCGGAAGGCGTCGCCGACATCGTCATGCAATTCGGCATGGCCACGCACGATGTGATCGCCAAGGCGTTCGCCGGCGGCAGCGATGCCGATATGGACATTGCGATCGAAACCCTGGAAAGGCGCGTCAGGCTCTACGAGATCGCGCTCGACCGCCTTCTGGGGCTTCCCGACGGCAGCATCCGGATTGGCGAGCCTGGCTATGTCCGTGCCGTCATGACGGCGCGTCGCGCTAATCCTTCCGTCGGCACGGATGCACGGCCTTCGAAGAATCGTTAGCCAGGCCGCGCTTCTTTGCAGCGTCCGTAGATCGCGCTACCCGGCCCAGGGGCCGGCATAGTCTGCATAGAGCTTTGCCGGATCGGGCCGCGACCGCTCCGGCGCCGGCCCCTGGTACGAGCCGATATGGACGAAGCCGACGACGCGCTCCTGCGGCGACAGCCCGAGGATCGCCCTGCCCTCGGCGACGTCGGAGTACCAGTTGCTGATCATGTTGGTGCCATAGCCGAGCGCGTTGGCCGCGATCATCAGGTTCATCGCCGCCATGCCGCCCGACAGGAACATCTCCCATTGCGGGATCTTCGGGTTTTCCTTCGGCACCGACACGACGCCGATTACCAGCGGCGCGCGCGAGAAGCGCGCCAGCTCCTGGTTGCGCCGGCCCTCCGGCAACGGCCCCTCGCGCTGCTCAGCAAGCGCCGCCAGCTTCCTGCCGATCTCGATGCGCGCCTCGCCGCGATAGAGGATGAAGCGCCAGGGCTCCAGCCTGCCGTGGTCGGGAACGCGCGAGGCGGCCGCGATCATCGTCGCGATCTCGGCGTCGCTCGGCGCCGGTACCTTGAGGTCGGGGATCGGCGCGGAATTGCGGGTGAGCAGGAAATCGATGATCGGCGACGCCATGGGCGCAAGTCTCCTGGAAGGCATTCGATTTTGAGCTGAAGCACGCCATCGGGAGGTCGGGCGGCTCGGGCGGTGGCGTTTTGCGCCGGATAAGAAGCAGCCGAAGGAAAGCAGCGCGCTCCTAGGCCTTGAAATTGCCACCGCCTTGGGCTTCAACGCAAGGCATGTTTGAGGGGACACTGCGCCTTTTCGTGATCGCACTCGTCGCTGCGTTGTTCGCGGTGCCAGTTTCCTTTGCGTTGGCCCAGAACGCCAACGATGTCGGCGACCTCAAGCTTCCAGGCATTTCGAGCTACGCGACGCCGAAAGCGGAGGGACCGCTGTCGCTTGGCAGCGGCGGCGCCGTCACCCTGTCGGCCCAGCTGACCGACAAGGGCGCGGACATCTCCCGCGGCATCGTCTGGCGCGTCTTCAAGCCGGAACCGACCAGCGACGGCAAACTGCCGATGGTGGCGTCCGCGCACGGCGGCACGGCTGTTTTCCAGCTCGCCCCCGGCAGCTATCTCGTCCATGCCTCCTATGGGCGCGCCGGCGCCACCAAGCGCATCACCGTCGGCAAGGAAGCCAGGCGCGAAAGCCTTGTGCTCGATGCCGGCGGCCTGAAGCTCGACGCGGTGACGTCCGGCGGCGCCCCGATCCAGTCGAAGAAATTGCGCTTCTCGATCTATGAAGGCGAGGCCGCGGCCAATGGCGACCGCGCGCTGATCGCCCCTGACGTCGCGCCGAACACCGTGGTGCGGCTGAATGCCGGCACCTACCATGTCGTGTCCACCTACGGCGCGGTCAACGCCGTCATCCGCTCGGACATCCGTGTCGAGGCCGGCAAGCTGACCGAGGCGACCGTCGAGCACCGTGCCGCCGAGCTGACGATGAAGCTGGTGCGCGAGCCCGGCGGCGAAGCCATCGCCGACACGTCCTGGTCGCTGCTCAACGAAAGCGGCGATCCGATCAAGGAAGCGGTCGGCGCCTTCGCCTCGATGGTGCTGGCCGAGGGCCAGTACACCATCATCGCCAAGAACCGCGACCGCATCTACCAGAAGGACTTCACGGTCGTCGCCGGCCAGAACCAGGAAATCGAGGTCGTGGCCAACGAATCGGCCGCCATCGATCCCAACGAAGGCGCCGATTAGAGCGTTTCACCGTTTCACGGAAACGGCGAACCGCTCTATCTCTTTGTTTTTACGCAATTCCAGACGGAAAACCGCCCACACTTTTCCTGGAATTGCTCTAAAGCGCGTCGCGCAGAAACGGATTCAGGCGACGCGCTTTAGGTCCTTTGTTTGATGCATGTCGTTGCCGCAAAACCGAGGTCACTTTTGCGCGACATGCATTAATCCCGTTAGTCAGGCCGCCTTGCGCATCCGCTTGGGCAGGAACGGCACGCGGCCACGCGGTGCGGCCGGGATCGCCAGGTCGAAGACCGCGCGGTAGAGTCGGTCGAGCAGCGCCTTGCGCTCGCGCAGCGGTTCGAGGTCCCTCCATCTCAGCACGTCGCCTATCCGCACCTCGATTGTCCTGCCTGACAGGCGTGCGAACTCGCGGATGAGCAGGGAAAGACGCAGTGTCAACGATGCCTTGCCGATGAACTTGGCCACGCGGTTGTCGCGCTCGGCCATGTTCATCGGACCGCTGACGAGGTGGAACAGACGCCCGTTTTGGCCGGAAAAGTGCATCGGGATGACAGAGGCCTTGGCCTCCTGAACCAGCTTGGCCGGAAACATCTTCCATGGCAGGTCGATGGCGCGACCGAAGACCTTGGGCGCCGTGGCGACACCGCCAGCCGGGAAGATCACGATGGTGACGCCTTCCTTCAACAGCCGCACCGCTTCATGGCGCACCGCCATATTGTTCTTCAGCGCCTCTTTAGTTTCGGAAAAATCGATCGGCAGCGAATAGGGCTCCATCTCGCGGATCCGGAGCAGATCCTTGTGGATCATGACCCGGAACGGCCGGCCGAGCTGCTCGACAAGCGACAGCACCGCAATGCCGTCGCCGATGCCGAAGGGATGGTTCGCGACGATGACCAGCGGCGTGTCCGGCAACTCCGCCGGCGGCCATTGCACGGCGTTGCGGACCTTGACGTCGATCAATTCCAGCATGCGGCTGAACACGCGGTCGCCGGTCGGCACCACGTGGCGGCGCCAGAAATCGTAAAGCACGGCGAAGCGGTCGCGGCCCGACAGGCCCTCGACGGAATGGATGAACCAGCGCGTCAGCACCGGCTGATGCGGGTTGGCGTAGGACAGCTCGGGGAAACGTCTTTCCCGCAGTTTCAATTTGAGCATGGCGGTTGGTTACAAGGCAGGCGTGACAGGCGTGTGAAAATGGCGGTGGACACGCCACCGCCATTCAGAAAGTGCCGCTATGTCAGGCGGCGCGGCGCTTGCGGTCGGGCGAAACCGCTTCATCGGAAAGCTGCTTCACCGCATCGTCGAGCTTCAGCGATTCCTGGTCGCGGGAGCCCAGCCGGCGGATATTGACGGTTTCCTCTTCGGCTTCGCGCTTGCCGCAGACGAGGATGACCGGCACCTTGGCCAGGGAATGCTCGCGCACCTTGTAATTGATCTTCTCGTTGCGCAGATCGGTCTCGGCCAGCAGCCCCGCAGCCTTCAGCCGCCCGACGACCTTGATGGCGTATTCGTCCGCATCCGAGGTGATCGTCGCCACCACCACCTGCAGCGGCGCGAACCACAGCGGGAAATGGCCGGAATAGTTCTCGATCAGGATGCCGAGGAACCGCTCCATCGAGCCGCACACCGCGCGATGCACCATCACCGGCTGCTTCTTCTCCGAATCCGAGCCGATATAGAAGGCGCCGAAACGTTCCGGCAGGTTGAAGTCGACCTGCGTGGTGCCGCATTGCCATTCGCGGCCGATGGCGTCCTTCAGCACATATTCGAATTTCGGCCCGTAGAAGGCGCCCTCGCCGGGGTTGATCGAGGTCTTGATGCGGTTGCCGGAACGCGCGCGGATCGTCTCCAGCACGTTGCTCATGATCGCCTCGGCATGGTCCCACGCCTCGTCGGTGCCGACGCGCTTGTCCGGCCGGGTCGACAGCTTCACGCTGACCTCGTCGAAGCCGAAATCGGCATAGGTCGACAGGATCAGGTCGTTGATGCGCAGGCATTCGGCCGCGAGCTGCTCCTCGGTGCAGAAGATATGCGCGTCGTCCTGCGTGAAGCCGCGCACGCGCATCAGCCCGTGCAGCGCGCCGGACGGCTCGTAGCGATGCACATTGCCGAACTCCGCAAGCTTGACGGGCAGTTCGCGGTAAGACTTCAACCCATGCTTGAAGATCTGCACATGGCCGGGACAGTTCATCGGCTTCAGCGCGAAGACGCGGTCGTCATCGGTATCGTCGCCGGCAACCGTCACCTTGAACATCGCATCGCGATACCAGCCCCAGTGGCCCGACGTCTCCCACAGGCTCTTGTCCAGCACCTGCGGCGCGTTGACTTCCTGATAGCCATGCTCGTCGAGGCGGCGGCGCATGTAGTTGATCAGGTTCTGCACCATCTTCCAGCCCTTGGCGTGCCAGAAGACAACGCCCGGCCCTTCTTCCTGGAAATGGAACAGATCCATCTCACGGCCGAGCTTGCGATGGTCGCGCTTTTCAGCTTCTTCCAGCAGCGTCTGGTAGGCATCGAGCTGCGCCTGGTCGGCAAAGGCAGTGCCATAGATGCGCGTCAGCATCGGATTGTTGGAGTCGCCGCGCCAATAGGCACCAGCCACCTTCATGAGCTTGAAGGCATTGCCGATCTGCCCTGTCGAGGCCATATGCGGACCACGGCAGAGATCGAACCAGTCGCCCTGCGCGTAGATCTTGAGATCCTGGTCTTCCGGAATGGCGTCGATCAGCTCGAGCTTGTAGCGCTCGCCCTTGTCGGAAAAGACCTTCTTCGCCTTCTCTCGCGACCAGACTTCCTTGGTGAACGGCTTGTTGCGCGCGATGATCTCGCGCATCTTCTTCTCGATCACCGGGAAATCGTCCGGCGTGAACGGCTCGTTGCGCGCGAAGTCGTAATAGAACCCGTTCTCGATCACCGGCCCGATCGTCACCTGCGTTCCCGGCCACAGCTCCTGCACGGCCTCTGCCAGCACATGCGCCGTATCGTGGCGGATGAGCTCCAGCGCGCGCGGATCCTCGCGGGTGATGATCTCGACCTTGCCGGACGTGCCGAGCGGATCGGAAAGATCGCGAACGGTGCCGTCGAGGCTGTAGGCGACAGCCTTCTTGGCCAGCGACTTGGAGATCGATTCGGCAAGACCAGCGCCGGTCAGCGCTGAGTCATACTCGCGGACGGAACCATCGGGAAATGTCAGGGAAACGGAATTCGGCATCAGGGTTCTCCTATCCAGTCCCGCAAACGAGCGCGGGTGGTGAAATGCAGGTCGCAGGATGCATTGCGGCATGCAGAGGTTTAGCCGGAGGCGCCAATCAAGGGGATGATGGCCAGCGGCGCGGTTTTAGAGGCAGTGTCGCGCGAGGTAAAGAGCGGCCGTCAGGAAATGTCGTGAGCCATGTCGCAGGCCAGTCGCGCAGGCTTGTGAACAAAGCGCGACGCAGCTTGTATAGCCGCATGGAAGACGCATCCCCCAGCCGAACCGCCCTGCGCGTCGCGCGCCTGAGGGCTCTTCATCAGTTCTCGCCGCAGGCAGCGCTGTTTCGCGATCCTTATGCGAGCGCGATCCTGGGCGATGCCGCGCCCGGCGCGCAGGAGCTGCAGCAGGAGGACGAACATGACCGTCGCATGCGGCTGTTCGTGGCGTCACGCGCCCGCCTCGCCGAGGATTGGCTGGCGGCAGCGGTGCGGAGCGGCATCCGCCAGGTCGTGGTGCTCGGTGCCGGCCTCGACACCTTTTCGCTGCGCAATCCGTATCCGGACATCGCGGTGTTCGAGGTTGATCATCCGGCCACACAGGCCTGGAAGCGCCAACGTATCGCCGAGGCCGGTCTTGCCGAGCCGGCCGGCGTAACCTTCGTGCCGGTCAATTTCGAACGCCAGAGTCTGGCAGGGGAATTGGCGGCGGCGGGTTTGAAGCCGACCGAACCGGGCTTCTTCATCTGGCTGGGGGTCGTGCCCTATCTGACGCGCGACGCGATTTTTGCCACGCTTGCCTATATCGCCCGCATGCCTGGCTCCGAAGTGGTCTTCGACTACAGCGAACCGGCCGAGAACCGCGACGAGGCGGCTTGGGCAACGCGTGCCTTTTATGCGGCGCGCGTTGCGGCCATCGGCGAGCCCTGGATCAGTTTCTTCGATCCTGTTGAGTTGGCGAAGTCCCTCACCGAGCTCGGCTTCGACGAAATCGAGGATCTCGAGAGCGGCGAGATCGCCGCGCGTTTTGCCAGGTCTCCCGCTACCGCCCGAAGCAATTCCGGCGGGCACATCCTGCGCGCCCGCCGCAGCGCCTGAGACAAACTACTTCACCAGTTGCGGCAGATCCTTCAGGAACGCCGCCCGCGTCGCCAGGCCCTTCGGCTTGTCGGTACGCTTGGCGTCGACGACCAGCCTGGCAAAGACGACGCGGCGGCCATTCTTCTCGGCCCAGCCGACGAACCAGCCGAGCGAGCGTTTGCCGTCCTGGCCGAGCCTGGTGCTGCCGGTCTTGCCTTGCACGGTCCAGTCCCCTGCCGGGAAGGTCGGCAGGATCGCCCTGGTCATCTCATGCGCCTTCGCCGACACCGGCATCTTGCCGGCGAGCAGTTGGCGCAGGAAAGCCGTCTGTTCGACCGGCGATATCTCGAGCGAGGAATTGATCCAGGATTGCGTCAGCCCGTTGTCCTTGCCGGCATCGCCCGAAACGTCCTTGTTGCCATAGCCGAATTTCGACACGTAGGAGGCGAACTTCTCCGCCCCGAGACGCCGCGTGACCTCGCGCGAGTACCAGACGATGGAATCGCGTTCCCAGACAGTCGGATCGACGGTCTTCTGGTCGCGCTTCGCCGCCTTGAACTCCGGCTTGTAGTCCCAGCTCGGCGTGTGCTGGTCGCTCAGTATGCCGGCATCGTAGCCGATCAGCGCGAGCGGCACCTTGAACGTCGAGGCCGGGCTGACGCGCTTGTCGCATTCGCCGTCCTGGTAAAGCGTCTCGCCGCTCTGTGAGTCCTGGACCAGCGTGCAGTGGATATCTTCGAGCGGCGCCGATTGCGCCCGCACCGGCAAACCCAGCATCCAGGCCAGAAGGAAGAGGACGATGGCAAAAATAAAGGGATAGCGGTCCATCTGGCGCAGGGCGAAGTCACTCCGGAATGAGATTACGGCAGCGGCTTAGCGAGGCGACTTGTCTCGATTTTGTCTCAAATTCGCAGTGTTTGTGCAGCCTCGCGTTAACCCTACCAGATCGTAAAATTCGACGATCATGGTCGCTCGGTTATCAGACTTCGGCTTCGCCGCTCTTCTTGCCGATCCGCCAGTAGCGCCAGGGCATGAACCAGACATAGCGCTGGGCAAGTGTCTCCGGCACGCGGTCGATGCCATGCGTTCCGAACGGCCCGCAGCGCAGGACCCGGAACAGCCCCATCCAGCCGCCGGCCCACAAGCCATGCCGGGCGATCGCCTCATGCGCGTATTCGGAGCAGGTCGGCAGGTGCCGGCAGCTGTTGCCGACGAAGCCTGAGAGCGTCAGCTGATAGAGGCGCACGAGCGATGTGCCGAGTACGCGCCCGGGCGTCTTGCGCCATGGCCCCGGCCAGTTGCGCCCGCGCTGCACCGGCCGGACGCCATGTGTATGCCCGGAATGGTCGCCCATTGCTCCGCAGCCTGTTTCACTGCGCGATAGATGTGGGCTCCGACGCCGAAACGCAATGGATTTCACCCTCAAGGCCTCGAGCGCCGGATAGGATGGCTGCCGGTCCATGGGCGATGGTGAGAGGCAAGATCGCGACAGTCATGGTGGCCACCGCGCACGACTTCGCCGTGCCACTGGAAGGTCGCTATCCGTATCACGTCGCTGAAAATGGCCAGGAACTCGTTCATGGCAGGTCTCCTTCGAAACGGATTAGACTGCCGCTGGCCTTCCTTCTCAAACGAGTATAATTTCCGCTTCGAATAACTTGAGGTTATGCGAAATGAAGCGAGGACGGCTGCCGCTGACGGCGCTCAGGAGTTTCGAGACCGCTGGCCGGCATTTGAGCTTCAGCCGCGCGGCCGAGGAGCTTTATGTTTCGCAAGCCGCGATCAGCCGGCAGATCCGCGAACTCGAAGCCTTCTTGCGCCAACCGCTGTTCCACCGCCTCCACCGCCGCGTCGAACTGACGGATGCGGGACAAAGGCTGCTCGACCGATTGGTCAGAAGCTTCGACGACATCGACCGCGTGCTTTCCGAGCTGACGGCCTCGCCGGCGCAATCGGTGGTCCGCGTCAGCGTCGAGCCATCGCTGGCAGCCGTCTGGCTGGTGCCGCGGCTTAACCGCTTTCGCCAATTGCGACCCGACATCGACGTGTCCCTCGAAGTCGATCCACGTCCGATCGAGTTCCGAGGCGATCAGCCCGAGCTCGCCTTGCGTTTCAGCGCGCACGCCACCTCATGGCCGCGCAGTGAGGCCGAGCGCCTGGCTTCGACCGTCGATTCTCCGGTTCTGTCCCCGGCGCTGCTGGCCTCTGGCCCTCCGCTGGAAAAGCCGATCGACCTTCGCCATTACACGCTGCTGCACGAAGAAAACCGCCAGGGTTGGGCGCGCTGGTTCCAGGCCGCCGGCGTGCCCGCCGACGCGATCCCCGCGCGTGGCCCGATGCTGGCCGACGTCTCGCTTTCCAAGCAGGCGGCACTCCTCGGCCATGGCGTGGCGCTCGGCGATCTCTTGCAGATCGGCGAGGAGCTCGCGTCAGGCACTTTGATCAAACCGTTCGATATCGATGTCGCTTCCGGCGCCTACTGGCTGGTGGCGAGGAGCTTGGCGGATCTGCCGGAACCCGCCAAGGCGTTCGCCGACTGGATACGAAGCGAATTCGCCGTGACCAGAAGGGCTGCCTAGCCCTATCCTTAGGCCGCCTGTCCGGCGCGCTTCTTCTCGATCTGGCCGATCGCGTCGACCACCGCGTCGAAGGTCAGCATGGTCGAGGCGTGGCGCGCCTTGTAGTCGCGCACCGGCTCCAGATATTTGAGGTCGGCGAAACGGCCTTCCGGCGGCGCGCCGTTCTCCTTGAGCATCTTCAGCATGGTTTCGCGCACGGCGCGCAGTTCGTCGGCGCGGGCGCCGACCACATGCTGGGCCATGATCGACGACGAGGCCTGGCCGAGCGCGCAGGCCTTCACGTCATGGGCGAAATCGGTCACCACGTCGCCGTCCATCTTGAGGTCGACGGTCACCGTCGATCCGCACAATTTGGAATGCGCCCTGGCCGTCGCGTCGGCATCGTCGAGCCGGCCGATCCGCCCTATGTTTCCGGCGAAGCCGAGAATTTTCGCATTGTAGACGTCGTCGATCATATTTTTCCAATCCGTCGCCGCCCAGCGAACAGGCTTTGCCGCTCTCGCGTCTTCCTTTCGCTCCGCTGTAACCATATATAATGGTCGCAGTCGGGCATCGACAAGGCGATCAAAAGCCGCTGTCTTTGCTCATATGTTCACGCCGCTTGCGGGATGG
Source organism: Mesorhizobium humile (assembly GCF_033977215.1). Classification (NCBI taxonomy): domain Bacteria; kingdom Pseudomonadati; phylum Pseudomonadota; class Alphaproteobacteria; order Hyphomicrobiales; family Phyllobacteriaceae; genus Mesorhizobium; species Mesorhizobium humile. Next base: position 12,553 of record NZ_JAVIIV010000025.1, on the reverse strand, counting down.
AAATGGGCGATTTTCACCCAAAAGGTCGTGGTCCGTTCAACTCGTCCCACCTTTGAGTGGGACTACGGGAGACGCCTTTATGGATGCCGTCATCAAGAAAATCATGCCCCCCTCCGAATACTTGGAAAAGCCAGTCACCGACCGGCCGACCGAGGCGGAGGTCGAAGCTGCCGTGCGCACGCTTTTGCGCTGGACCGGCGACAATCCTGAACGCGAAGGCCTGATCGATACGCCGAAGCGTGTCACCAAAGCCTTCCGCGAAATGTTCAACGGCTACGACATGTGCCCGGCCGACGAGCTTGGCCGCACTTTCGAGGAGGTTGCCGGCTATGACGATCTCGTCATCGTCAGGGACATAAAGTTCCATTCGCATTGCGAGCACCACATGGTGCCGATTATCGGCAAGGCGCATGTCGGCTATCTGCCGGACGGCAAGGTCGTTGGCCTGTCGAAGATCGCGCGTGTCGTCGACATCTTCGCGCATCGCCTGCAGACGCAGGAAGCGATGACGGCGCAGATCGCCGGCGTCATCCAGGACGTGCTCAACCCGCGCGGCGTCGCCGTCATGCTCGAGGCCGAGCATATGTGCATGGCCATGCGCGGCATCCGCAAGCAGGGCTCGACCACGCTGACCTCGACCTTCACCGGCGTCTTCAAGGACACGCCGGAGGAGCAGATCCGCTTCGTCACCATGGTGCGCGCCGGCGGCTGATTGCCGGCCCTCGCCGGCCCAAACACATAAGGACCGGCGATGTCGGCACTGCAATTCCCGAAAGCCCCATCCGACAAGAAGGCGCTGGAGGAAGGTTCTGTCCTTTCTCCGCGCTTCGATGCCGCGGGCCTCGTCACCGTCGTCGTCACCGATGCCGGCGACGGCATGCTGTTGATGGTCGCGCATATGAATGCCGAGGCGCTGTCGCTTACGCTGGAGACCGGCATCGCCCACTACTGGTCGCGCTCCCGCAACGCGCTGTGGAAGAAGGGCGAGACCTCCGGCAATTTTCAGCACATCGTCGAGATGCGCACGGATTGTGACCAGGACGCGATATGGTTGCGCGTGAAAGTGTTGGGCCACGACGCAACTTGTCACACCGGTAGACGTTCCTGCTTTTATCGGACGGTGGGGCTGAACGACGGCAGAGCGACGCTTGCCGACGACGGCAGCAAGCCGCTGTTCGATACGGACCAAACGTATCGGAAGCCTCTGTGAACCGTTCAATATTCACAAACCACTCATATTCATTATTCTCAAACATCCTTGTGGTACAAGGGATATGGGACACGGGAGATCGTGATGCTCGAATGGGCGTCATTGCGCAGCAGACCTGACGTTCGGGAGGCCAACGGCCCCGCATCGTCCGGCGGCGTGCCCGATCCGAAGCCTGGCAGGAAAACAGGGATCTCGCTGGCGCTGGGCGGCGGATGCGCCCGCGGCTGGGCCCATATCGGCGTGCTGCGCGCGCTCGACGAGGCCGGCATCGAAGTGTCGATGATCGCCGGCACGTCGATCGGCGCCCTGGTCGGCGGCTGCTACCTTGCCGGCAAGCTCGACGAGTTGGAAGAGTTCGCCAGAAGCCTGACCAAGCGGCGCATCTTCGGCCTTCTCGATCTCAATCTGGGCGGCAGCGGCCTGTTCGGCGGCATGAAGCTCGATCGGCGCCTGCGCGAGCACCTCGACGGCGCCCGCTTCGAGGACCTGTCGAAACCCTTCGTCGCCGTCACTTCCGAAATCCGCACCGGCCATGAGATCTGGCTGTCGAGCGGCTCGCTCGTCACCGCCATGCGCGCCTCCTATGCGCTGCCGGGCGTCTTCGAGCCGGTCGCCTGCAACGGGCGCATGCTGGTCGACGGCGCCCTGGTCAATCCAGTGCCGGTGTCGGTCTGCCGCGCTTATGAGCAGCCGCTCGTCGTGGCGGTCAACCTGCACTACGACCTGTTCGGTCGCGCCGCTGTCATCAAGCACAGCGCCGGGGAACTTCTCGTCGAAAACGACGCGCCGCGTCCCGGCCAGGTCAATCCCCAATCGCACCAGACACGCCTTGGCATCACCGGCGTCATGGTCGAGGCCTTCAACATCATCCAGGACCGGATTTCGCGCGCGCGTCTCGCCGGCGATCCGCCGGACATGTCGCTGCAGCCCAAGCTCAGCCATATCGGCCTCACCGAATTCCACCGGGCAGACGAGGCGATCAGCCTGGGCTACCAGGCGACGAAGTCGCAGATCAACGAACTGACCCGGCTGCAGTCCGTGCTCATGTGAATTCCCGCTATCGTCGTTACGCCAGCGCCGCATCGCTGATGCGGAACTGCACCGTGCGGTTGCCGTTCCAGTAATTGCCCGACAGTGAACCGGCGATGTGCACGGTCCTGCCCCTGTTTTTAAACAGGAATTCGCCGAGCGCCGTGTCGACGGCGCGGAACGCGATGGCCTGAATGTTGCCGCCGCTTTGCGACTGCAGGTCCACCCGGATGTGGTTGGTGCCGATCGCGCGCGCGTCGGCCAGCCGGTGCCGCGGCAGCACGAATACCGGCGCGATGTGCCCGGCGCCGAATGGCCCGGCTTTCTCCAGCGCGTCGAGCAGCGCGATCGTGGCGCCCTCGGCAGCCAAGGCGCCGTCGATCGCCAGGCTTTCCTCGTTCTGAAGCCGGAACACGTCGGCCGCGGCGCGCTCCTCGAAGAAGGCGCGCAATTCGCCGAGCTTGGCGCGCTCGACGGTGATGCCGGCGGCCATCGCATGGCCGCCGCCCTTGACGATCAGCCCGGCCTCGGCTGCCTCGCGCACCAGCCGGCCGAGATCGAAGCCGGTCACCGAACGGCCGGAGCCCGTGCCGATGCCGGTCGAATTGAAGGCGATGGCAAAGGCCGGCCGACGCGCATAGTCCTTGAGCCGCGAAGCGATCAGCCCGACGATGCCCGGATGCCAGGTGTTGCTGGCGGTGACGATGACTGCCGGACCGTTGCCGCCGGCAAGCTCCGCGTCGGCCTCGGCGCGGGCCTGCGCCAGCATCTCTTGCTCCATCTGCTGCCGTTCCTGGTTCAGCCGGTCCAGTGTCTCGGCAATGCTTGCCGCCTCGACGGGATCGTCGGTGGCCAAAAGCCGGCTGCCGAGCGCGGCATCGCCAATGCGGCCGCCGGCATTGATGCGCGGGCCGATCAGGAAGGACAGATGGAAGGTGTTGATCGGCTCGCCGATGCGCGAGACCCGCGCCAGCGCGGCCAGCCCCTCATTCTTCTGCTGGCGCGCCACCTGCAGCCCCTTGACGACGAAGGCGCGGTTGACCCCGGTGAGCGGCACCACGTCGCAGACCGTTGCCAGAGCCACCAGATCGAGCATCGAAAGCAGATCGACCGGCGCGGCATTCGGCAACCTCTCGCGCAGTACCTTGGCCGTTTGGACAAGACACAGGAAGACGACGCCGGCGGCGCACAGATGGCCCTGCCCCGACAGGTCGTCCTCGCGATTGGGATTGACCACGGCGTCCGCGGCCGGCAGCGGACCGCCGACCTGGTGATGGTCGAGCACCACGACATCGGCGCCGGCCTCTCTGGCCGCGTCGATCGAGGTCGCGCTGTTGGTGCCGCAGTCTACCGTGACGATCAGCTTCGCGCCGCGCGAGATCAGCTCCCGCATCGCTTCCGGATTGGGCCCGTAGCCCTCGAAGATGCGGTCCGGGATGTAGATTTCCGACGGCACCGAAAAATGCGTGAGAAAGCGTTTCAGGAGCGCCAACGACGCGGCGCCGTCGACGTCATAGTCGCCGAAGATCGCCACTTTTTCGTGGGCGACGACCGCATCGGCCAGCCTCGCCGCCGCTTTCTCCATATCGGTCAGCGACGCCGGATTTGGCAGGAGCTCGCGAATGGTCGGATCGAGGAAGCGCTCGGTCTGGTCGGCGCTGACGCCGCGCCCGGCAAGCACCCGCGCCACGATGTCGGGCACGCCATGGCCCTGCGCGATGGCCAAGGCGGCCATGTCCTGCCGCTCGGTCAGCCGGTGTTCCCAGGAAACACCGGTCGCCGACTGCCTGACATCGAGGAAGAGGCGCTTTTCGCCGCTCAACTACGCTTTCCGCTTTTCAGCCTGGCGGCGGAGCCATTCGTCCGCCGCATCGCCCATGGTCTTTCCCGTACCATCCTTGAGCCAGGCCATGAAAGGGCGGTCGAACCGAAATGCACTGCCGTATTCGCGCGCGAGAAGCGGCGCACATTCTGGGTATTGCGATAGGATTTTGTAATCACCGTGGCGCGCGAAATCGGATCCGCGTGCCAGTCGAACGCCTTCATCGTCAGATCCCTGCAGCCGGTATCGTCGTCCCTGAGATGGCTAACAACTGCGGTCCGACCTCGCAAGCAGGTCTAGAACTTATCCAGATCCTGGTGTCGCGCCTTGATCTCGCGCACCGTGCGCGAGGACGAGCGCAGCACGATCGTGTGCGTGGTAATGAAGGTGCGGCCGAACTTCACTCCGTCGAGGAGGTTGCCGTCGGTGACGCCGGTCGCCGCGAAGAGTACGTCGCCGCGCGCCATATCCTGGGCGCGATAGACGCGCTTCGGGTCGGAAATGCCCATCTTCTGCGCCCGCGCCACCTTCTCGGGCGTGTCGAGGATCAGCCGGCCCTGCATCTGTCCGCCGGTACAGCGCAGCGCAGCCGCCGCCAGCACGCCCTCCGGCGCGCCGCCGGTGCCAAGATAGATGTCGATGCCGGTTTCGTCGGGATCAGTGGTGTGGATGACGCCCGCGACATCGCCGTCGCCGATCAGCCGGATCGCGGCGCCCGTGGCGCGCACGGCGTCGATCAGCCTGGCGTGACGCGGCCGGTCGAGGATGCAGGCGGTGATGTCGGAGACGCCCACGCCCTTGGCCTTGGCCAGATTGGCGAGGTTCTCGGCCGGCGAGGCATCGATGTCGATCAGGTCATCCGGGTAGCCGGGGCCGATGGCGATCTTGTCCATGTAGACGTCGGGCGCAAACAGCAGGCTGCCCTTTTCCGCGATGGCGATGACGGCCAGCGCGTTGGGCAGGTTCTTGGCGCAGATCGTCGTGCCTTCGAGCGGATCGAGCGCGATGTCGACGGCCGGACCTTTGCCGGTGCCGACTTCCTCGCCGATATAGAGCATCGGCGCCTCGTCGCGCTCGCCCTCGCCGATCACCACCGTGCCTTTGATGGCCAACCGGTTGAGCTCATGGCGCATGGCGTCGACCGCCACCTGGTCGGCGGCCTTCTCGTCACCGCGCCCGCGCAGCCTTGCCGCCGCGACCGCCGCACGCTCGGTGACGCGCACGACTTCCATGGCAAGGATCCGGTCGAGACCAGCGACGATGTTCTGGGCGATGTTCATGGATTACGCGTTCCTCGTTGTCATGAGAGCGGTTCAGTTCTGAGCCGCTCCAGTTGTTGCTTCGAGCAATTCCAGAACGGTCGAGCGCCGGAATTGCTCCGCCTCCCGCCAGAGGCGCGCTTCTTCTGGCAAAGCTCCATGACAACGGCAAGACTCAGCCTGTCACTTTTCGAAATGACAGCAAAATCAATCGATTGAAGGCAAAAACGGACTTGGCTTATTCGGCCCGCTCGATGCGGATCACCTGCGGCTTGTCGGTCAGATGACCGTCCTTGGTGATGCCTTCTACGGCCTTGCGCACCGCCGCTTCCGTCGTCTCGTGGGTAACGAGGATGACCGTCTTCTGCGCCTTCGTTTCGGCGCCAGCCGCCTGCTGGACGATCGATTCCAGCGAGATGTCGTTGTCGGCCATGCGCTTGGCTATGGCCGCGAAGACGCCGGTGCGGTCATGCACGGTCAGCCGGATGAAATAGCCACCGGCATGACTGCGCATCTGCGCCTTCTTGTAGGGTTTCAGTTCCTTCGCCGGCCAGCCGAAGACCGGGCCATGCTGGAAACCTGGCCGGCTCTTGGCGATGTCGGCAATGTCGCCGACGACCGCCGAAGCGGTGGCATTGCCGCCCGCGCCCGGACCCGAGAGCAGGAGCTCGCCGAGGATATCGGTCTCGATCGCCACCGCGTTGGTGACGCCATGCACCTGCGCGATGACCGAAGCCGTCGGCACCATGGTCGGGTGCACGCGCTGTTCGATGCCGCTCTCGGTGCGCTGCGCGACGCCGAGCAGCTTGATGCGGTAACCGAGGTCGCCCGCCGCGCGGATGTCGGCCTGGGTGATGTTGGAGATGCCTTCCATGTAGATGTCGCCGGCGGCGATCTTCGTCCCAAACGCAAGGCTGGTCAGGATCGACAATTTGTGCGCCGTATCGTGGCCTTCGATATCGAAGGTCGGATCGGCCTCGGCGTAACCCAGCCGCTGCGCGTCCTTCAGGCAGGCGTCGAAGGCGATGCCTTCGGCTTCCATGCGGGTCAGGATGTAGTTGCAGGTGCCGTTGAGGATGCCGAACACACGCGTCACCGCGTTGCCCGCCATCGCCTCGCGCATCGTCTTGATCACCGGGATGCCGCCGGCCACCGCCGCCTCGTAATTGAGCAGCACGCCCTTCTTCTCGGCGATCTCGGCAAGCGCCACACCATGCTTGGCAAGCAGCGCCTTGTTGGCGGTGACGACATGGCGCCCGGCCTCGAGCGCCGCCTTCACCGAGGCACGCGCCGCCCCTTCGTCGCCACCGATCAGCTCGACGAAGACATCGATATCCGCCTTTTCGGCCAGCTTGACCGGATCGTCGAACCATTTCGCGGCGCTTAGGTCGATGCCGCGGTCGCGCTTCGGGTCGCGGGCCGACACGGCCGTCACGACGACGTCGCGGCCGCATTGGCGGGTGAGCTCGGCCGCCTTGTCGCGCAGCACGCGCGCCACCGAGGCACCGACCGTGCCAAGGCCGGCAATTCCAACACGCAACGCTTCAGCCATGTCCGGCGACGCCCCTCAAGGATTGGTCGATGTGATGTGCGGCAAACTAGAGCATGATGCCGAAAAGTGTGAAGCGGTTTTCGGGTAACATCATGCTCTATCTTCTTGATTTAGAGCCGGATTCAGATTTCAGGTCGATTCGACCTGAAATCATCCGCTCTAACGGCGGGCGGCTAAAGGCACCACGTTGTTGGGCTGCTTGGCGGTGGTCGCGAGGAACTTCTTGATGTTGCGTGCCGCCTGGCGGATCCGGTGCTCGTTCTCGACCAGCGCCACGCGCACATAGTCGTCGCCATGCTCGCCGAAGCCGACACCCGGCGCCACCGCGACATCCGCATGCTCGATGAGCAGCTTGGAGAATTCGAGCGAGCCGAGATGGCGGAACGGCTCCGGGATCGGCGCCCAGGCGAACATCGAGGCCGCGGGCGCGGGAATGGTCCAGCCGGCGCGGCTGAATGAATCGACCATCACGTCGCGCCGCTTGTGGTAGACCTCGCGCACCTCCTCGATGTCGGCGCCGTCGCCGTTCAGCGCATGCGCCGCCGCCACCTGGATCGGCGTGAACGCGCCGTAGTCGAGATAGGACTTCACCCGCGTCAGCGCCGAAATCAGCCGTTCGTTGCCGACCGCGAAGCCCATGCGCCATCCGGGCATGGAAAAGGTCTTCGACATTGAGGTGAACTCGACGCAGACATCCATCGCGCCCGGCACCTGCAGCACCGACGGCGGCGGATTGCCGTCGAAATAGATTTCCGAATAGGCGAGATCCGACAGGATGATGATGTCGTTCTTCTTCGCGAAGGCGACCACGTCCTTGTAGAAGTCGAGCGAGGCGACGAGCGCCGTCGGGTTCGACGGATAGTTGAGGATCAGCGCCAGCGGCTTCGGGATCGAATGGCGGATGCCGCGCTCGACCGCCGGAATGAAGCCGTCATCGGGCTCGACCTGAAGCGAGCGGATCACCCCGCCCGACATGATGAAGCCGAAAGCATGGATCGGATAGGTCGGATTGGGGCACAGGATGACGTCGCCGGGCGCGGTGATCGCCTGCGCCATGTTGGCGAAGCCCTCCTTCGAGCCGAGCGTCGCCACCACTTGCGTGTCGGGGTTGAGCTTCACGCCGAAGCGGCGCTGATAATAATTCGCCTGGGCGCGGCGCAGGCCGGGAATGCCGCGCGACGAGGAATAGCGATGCGTGCGCGGATCGCGCACCACTTCGCACAATTTGTCGACGATAGCCTTCGGCGTCGGCAGGTCCGGATTGCCCATGCCAAGGTCGATGATGTCGGCGCCGCGCGAACGGGCGCTGGCCTTCAGCCGATTGACCTGCTCGAACACGTAAGGCGGAAGCCGGCGGACCTTGTGAAATTCTTCCATTGGAGTTCCAGACGATCAAAGGGGGGCGCTTTCGGCGCGCGATATAAACCTAATTGCAGCTAGGGTCGAGGGCAGGGTCGCATTTGCCCTCGATCTGCTTCAGCGTGTCGTCGCCATGCGTCTTGGCAAGCTTGTTGAGAGCCGCCGCATTCGCCGGTGCCTTGACGCTGCCGCCCTTGGCGGCCTGCGCCTGCTCCTCGGCCTTGAGCTGGGCCAGGTTCGCCGCGGTCTCCTCCTTGGTGAGCTGCTTGGCGGCCACCGGCGGCGGGACATTGAGGTTCGGATAGGAGCCGGTATCCTTCGGGCCTTCGGTCAGGGACGTCGGTGCCGCATTGTTCGTGCCGGTGCTCGTGCAACCACCGGCGGGCAGCAGCACGCCGACCAGCCCGGCCACGACCGCCATGCGGCAAATCGAACCCGGCCTGAGAAAAAAAGTCCCGCCAACATTAATCGTCATATTGTTTTCCTGGCTGCCGGGTTACAGCGAATTGGACCCGGTCAGATGTCCCATGGTAATATGTCAAGAAAACGCTCCGGGAGGAACCCCGCGAACCATGTCCAAACCTGACGATTCGGACAAAGCGGAAAATGGCGGACCTTCAGCCATCGAGCAATATCTGGTGAAGGACCCCGAGCGTTTTGCCTTGAACATGGCGCGCATGATCGAGCAGGCCGGCAAGGCGGCTTCCGCCTGGACCGAACCGCGCGAGAAGGGCGAAGTGCGCGATCATGTCGCCGAGCCCGTCGTCGACATGGTCAAGACTTTCTCCAAGCTCTCGGAATACTGGCTGGGCGACCCGCAACGGGCGCTCGAAGCGCAGACGCGACTGTTCGCCGGCTATATGACTGTCTGGGCGAACGCCATCCAGAAGGTCAATCCCAACGCCGAGGCGCCGCAGGACGCGGTTCAGCCCGAGCGCGGCGACAAGCGCTTCCAGGACCCGGAGTGGGGCCGCAACGCCTTCTTCGATTTCCTCAAGCAGGCCTATCTCGTCACCTCGCGCTGGGCGAACGAGTTGGTCGAGCATGCCGAGGGCCTGGACGAGCACACGCGCCACAAGGCGAGCTTCTACGTCAAGCAGGTGTCGAACGCGATCGCGCCGTCGAACTTCATCCTGACCAACCCGGAGCTGTTCCGCGAGACCATGGCCTCGAACGGCGAGAATTTGGTGCGCGGCATGAAGATGCTGGCCGAGGACATCGCCGCCGGTCGGGGCGACCTGAAGCTGCGCCAGGCGGATTACACGCCGTTCGAAATCGGCAAGAACATCGCCACCACGCCCGGCAAGGTCATCGGCCGCAGCGACGTCGCCGAGATCATCCAATACGACCCGGCGACGGAGACGGTGCTGAAACGGCCGCTGCTGATCTGTCCGCCGTGGATCAATAAGTTCTATATTCTCGACCTCAACCCGCAGAAATCCTTCATCCGCTGGGCCATCGAGCAGGGCCACACCGTCTTCGTCATCTCCTGGATCAATCCGGACGAGCGCCACGGCGCCAAGGGCTGGGAGGCTTATATCCGCGAAGGCCTGCAATTCGGCCTCGACATGGTGGAGAAGGCCACCGGAGAGAAGGAGGTCAACGCCATCGGCTACTGCGTCGGCGGCACGCTGCTTGGCGCGGCGCTGGCCCTGCTGGCGCAGGAGGGCGACCATCGCATCAAATCGGCCACCTTCTTCACCACGCAGGTGGACTTCACCTATGCCGGCGACCTCAAGGTGTTCGTCGACGAGGACCAGGTCGCCGCGGTCGAGCGCTCGATGAGCGAGAAGGGCTATCTGGATGGCACCAAGATGGCGACCGCCTTCAACATGCTGCGCTCGGGCGACCTGATCTGGCCCTATGTCGTCAACAACTATATGCGCGGCAAGGAGCCGCTTCCCTTCGACCTGCTCTACTGGAATTCCGATTCCACGCGAATGGCAGCGGCCAACCACTCGTTCTATCTGCGCAACTGCTATCTCGAGAACAATCTCTCGCGCGGCGTGATGGAGCTTGCCGGGCGCAAGGTCTCGCTCGCCGACATCACGATCCCGGTCTACAACCTGGCCACGAAGGAAGACCACATCGCGCCGGCGCTTTCGGTGTTCCTGGGATCGCAATTTTTCGGCGGCGACGTCGAATATGTGATGGCGGGTTCCGGCCATATCGCGGGCGTCGTCAATCCGCCCGCCGCCAGGAAATATCAGTACTGGACCGGCGGCAAGCCGGTGGGGGACTTCAACGCATGGCTCGCCGCGGCGCACGAGCATCCAGGCTCGTGGTGGACACACTGGCAGCACTGGATCGAGAACCAGGACGACATCCGCGTACCCGCCCGCAAACCCGGCAAGCGTATGAAAACCTTGGGAGATGCGCCGGGCAGCTATGTCAAGGTGCGCGTGTAACGGGCTGTAATGTCTGGTGAGTTGACGGGCCGCCAAAACAGGGCGAAATGGTGGCGTCAATCGTTCCGCGGCCTCAAATCACCTTCCGACGCAGAATAATTCCGAGGCTTGCAGATTCGACACACGTCCCGTTTCCGGTTGGGAACAGGAGGGTTATCGCGGCCCGGTTCTGGAGTGGCGCCGCGATAACGAACCGACCGGATACCGAGGGGGAATTTGTTTTGAAATCAGCAGGTTGGCGTCTTGCACGAAGGGAAAGCCGCAGCATTGCGGCGGCGCTTTTTTCCGTGCTCCTGGCCTCTTGCACGTCGACCGGCGACCCGACGATGTCGGTCGTTTCGCCCGCCTACAATTCAACCGCGACCGAAATGAGCGCGACATCTGGCGCCAAGACCGGGACCGCGTCCGATTCGTCGTTGCAGGCATCGGCGCCCGCCGAGGCGACGGCGACCGTGATGAGCGCGGGCGATACGCCCCTGCCCGAAAAGGTCGCCTATGTGCCGGAGACGCGGCCGCAAGCCGCCTTCCCGACCGTCGCCTTGCCGGCGGGCTCCACCGCTATTACCGGCAGCACACCCCAACCGCTGGTTCAGCAGGCGCAGACGGCGGAACAGACGCAGGGCGTCGCCCAGCAGGTCGCCGCCGGCGATGCCGCCGCCATCGCATCGAAGGCTCAGGCGACCACGCAGGCCATGAGCAACGGCGTCTATGTGACCGCGGGCGAACCGGCGCAGCCGCAGGTCGCCGCGCCGAAGAAGAGCCTGTTCGCCTCGCTGTTCAGCACCACCCCGGCTTCGGCCGCACCCGCCCCCCTGATCAACAATGCGCGCTCCGGCGAGCAACCCGCGGCGCAGGCCAAGACGACGGCGCCGGCCAAGCCGATCGTGACGCTGGCCTCGGCCACCCCGGCCGACAAGCCGGTGCAACTGGCTTCGATCGACGACCCGGCCAATCACATCACCGGTGCCGACGCGCTCCCCGGCGTGCGCCAGACCGCGCTGTTCGAGATCAAGCGCAAGTCCGGCATCGACGACGAAAGCGACGTGGACCTCAATGAGGACGAGGGCGGCGGTTCCTACCAGGTAGCGTCGGCCGCCGGCATGGCCAGGCTCGCGCCCAATGGCCTTTTGAAGCAGAACGAAAGCGTCGACGTCGCCTGCCTCAAGCCGTCGCTGGTGCGGGTGCTGAAAACGATCGAGGGCCATTTCGGCCGCAAGATGATCGTCACCTCCGGCTACCGCGATCCTTCGCGCAACCGCCGCGCCAACGGCGCCAAGAACTCGCTGCATATGTATTGCGCGGCCGCCGACATCCAGTTGCCCGGCGTGTCGAAGTGGGACCTGGCGAGCTATGTCCGCTCGATGCCCGGCCGCGGCGGCGTCGGCACTTACTGCCATACAGAATCCGTCCACATCGACGTCGGTCCCGAACGCGACTGGAACTGGCGCTGCCGCAGGCGCAGCGGCGGTGGCGAGGACGGCTGAGCCCTTCGGCTTGGCCTCGTGGGCATAGCAGGTTTGATCGGTTGAAGGCCGATTGCCGTCAACATTAGTTTCAAAACGCCACCACAGACATTGGCGATTAGCCGAAGCCCGTCCGAACTTCGTCATCCACGGGCGGAGCGGGAGCGAAGCGGACGCGCAGACCCGAGGATCCATTCCGTGACCTTGGCCTAAGAGTGCAGCGGCGCAGATTCTGCACCGTTGCGGCGCGTCATCGTCACGGAATGGATTCTATGGTCTGCGCGCGTCGCTTCGCTCCTTGCTCCGCCATAGAATGACGATCGCGAGGGGCGTTGCAGTCAATCTCCAAGCTGCACGATCAAGTGGAGTCGGAAACCACGCCTAAAGCGCGTCGCGCTGAAACGGATTCAGGCGACGCGCTTTAAGTCTTTGTTTTGATGCATGTCGTTGT
>NZ_JAVIIV010000024.1:0-99140 GCF_033977215.1 Mesorhizobium humile | reverse complement strand
CAGGTAACGGCATGGATTCCAGGGTCTGCGCGCGTCGCTTCGCTCCTTGCTCCGCCCTGGAATGACGAGGTCCAGGAGCCTTCAGCTCATCGCCAGCGTTTGCGCCGACTACCCCAACGGATGCTGATAGCCTTGCCCGACAAGGTGATCGCCTACAGCGCCGGCCGCCGATCCTTCCACGGCACGGCGTCTTCCAGCTGCGATGACAGTGCCAGCACCGTCGCCTCGTCGCCGTACCGGCCAACGAGCTGCACGCCGATCGGCACGCCGCCGGCCGACTGCCCGAGCGGCAATGAGATCGCCGGCAGGCCGGAGATGTTGAATGGGAAGTTGAAGACCGCGTCGCCCCATTTGGCATTGTAGCGATCGAGATCGGTTTCCGACATGTCGTAATAGCCGAGCGGGCGCGGCAACTGCGTCAGCGTCGGGGTGATGAAGATGTCATAGGGGTTGAGGTCACTGACGATGTCGCGGCCGATCAGCCTCAACTGCTCGACATCGGAAATATGCTTGATGCCGCTGGTCGCGCGGCCGCGCTGGATGATCGCCCAGGTCAACGGTTCGACATCGTTCGGCGTGACGGGGCGGCCAACCAGCGTTTCGAGGAAGCCGAAGGTGGCGGCTGTCTGCACGTTGGTCATGTCAGTGTAGGTTTTCCACGCGGCATCGGCGTCGAGCGGCATGTCGTGCTCCTCGATGGCGTGGCCGAGCCGTTCGAGCGCGGCGACCGTGGAGAGCACGGTCGCCTTGACATCAGGATCGATCGCCGTGCCGTTGGGCGGCGTGACAGTATAGCCGATGCGCAGTTTCTTCGGCGCTCGCGCGGAAAGGCCGAGCCAGCTGTCCGCAGGAACCGGCGGCGTGTAGGCGTCGCCGGGCAGGGCGCCGGCCACCGCGTCGAGATAGGCGGCGGTGTCGCGCACGGTGCGCGAGCAGCAGAGGAAATAGGCGCCGCCATACCAATAGTCGCCGAAGGGGGCCAGGCTGACGCGGCCGCGCGACGGCTTCAGGCCGACAATGCCGCAGCAGGAAGCCGGCACGCGGATCGAGCCGGCGCCGTCGCTGGCTTCGGCGATCGGCACCATGCGCGAGGCGATCGCGGCCGCGGCGCCGCCGCTCGAGCCGCCCGGCGTGATGCCTTGCTTCCACGGGTTCTTGGTCGCGCCGTAGAGTTTTGGCTCGGTGGTGATCGACCAGCCGTTTTCCGGCGCGTTGGATTTGCCGACGAGGACGAGCCCGGCGGCCTTGATGCGGCGCACGACTTCGCTGTCGGAATCGGCGACGAAATCCTTGAGGTAGCGGCAGGAATTGGTGAGGGGCGCGCCGGTCCAGGACGAGGCGAGCTCCTTGAGCAGATAGGGGACGCCGGCGAAGCGCGCATCCCTGTCTACCGTCGTGGCCTGGGCGCGCGCCATGTCGTAGAGGCGATGGATGACGGCATTGAGCTGTGGGTTGAGGCGTTCGATCGTGGTGATCGCCGCTTCGACAAGCTCGGCCGGGGAAACCTCGCCGCGCTTCACCAGTCCGGCGAGTGCCAGCGCGTCGGACTGGGTGTAGGTTTCGAGCAAGCTCTTCGAGATCGCGGCCATGTGTTCCTCCCACTTGGTGGTGCCGTCAGCTGAGAACTGGCTCGGACTCACCCTCACCCAGCCTCCGCTTCGCTAGGCTGACCTCTCCCCGGTGGGGAGAGGAGATTTTCGGCGCCGGCGCCAATCTCTTCTCCCCGCCGGGGAGAAGGTGGCCGCGAAGCGGCCGGATGAGGGGGCTTGGCGCTGTCCTCAGGCCAGCTCGACGGTGCGCTTTTCCGCGATGCTCTGTTCGGCCGCCAGCACGATGCGCAGGCTGTTGACCGCGGCATCCATCTGCTCGGTCAAATCGAGGTCCTCGCGGATGGCGCGCAGGAAGAAGGCCTGCTCACGGTCGCAAAGTTCCTGATGTCCAGGCTCGTCCTCCATGCTGACGATCTCGTCGGGCTTGGAGAAGTTCTTCTCGCCGTCGACCTGCGCATAATGGATCTTCAGCGCGTCGGTCTTGGTATGGCGGTCGATGTCGGCGGAATCGGACACCTCCTCGGCATCCTTGGCGCCGCTGCCCGACTGGCCGGCGACGATCGAGACGGCGCCCTTGGGGCCAACCACGTCCTTCACGAAATAGGCTGTCTCGCTCATCATCGGGCCCCAGCCCGCCTCGTACCAGCCGACCGAGCCGTCATCGAAGGTGACGTGCAGATGGCCGTAGTTCTGCTTGTCGGCCTCGGCCCACAGTTTAGCGCCGATGCCGTGCACGCGCACCGGCTTGGCGCCGGTCAGCTGGCACATGACGTCGACATAGTGCACGCCGCAGTCGACGATCGGGATCAGCGAGTCGATCAGGTTCTTGTGCCAGTGCCAGGCGGTGCCGCTGCTCTGCTGGTTGAGGTTGAGGCGCATCACCAGCGGCTTGCCGAGCGTCTTGCCGACCTCGATGAATTTGATCCAGGACGGGTGGACGCGCAGGATGTAGCCCAGCACCAGCTTGCGGTTCTTCGCCCGCGCCGCGGCCACCACCTTTTCGGCATCTGCGATGTTGGTGGCCAAGGGCTTTTCCATGAAGACATGGCAGTTGGCGGCGATCGCCTTCAGCGCGTATTCGGCATGCGTGTTCGGCCAGCTGTTGATCGAGACCGCGTCGGGCCTGGTCTCTCTAAGCGCCAGGTCGAAGTCCTCGTAGAGCGAGTAGCCGGCGAGTTCTTTCGGGATCTTCTTGTTGCTCTTGATCGAGCGGCTCATGATGCCGACGATCTCGAAGCCGTCGGAGCGGTGATAGGCGCTGGCATGCGAAGCGCCCATATTGCCCAGACCAACCACCAGAATTTTCACTTTGTCGGCCATGTCGACCTCCCATGCTCTTCGGAAGATGATGTGGGCGGCGCGATGCGCCGCCTGACACTTATTGCGCCAGCTTACTTCACGGCCGAGTCGAACAAGTGCGCCTTGATCTTGTCGACGTCGAGCGCGGCAAAGCCTTCCGACAGTTTGACGCCGTCGGCATCGGCCTTGACCTTGGCCTTGTCGAAGTCGTTGGCGGCCGGGATGAGGTCGTTGGTGCAGACGTCCTCGGCCTTCACCGGCGCGGTGATCTGGCCGATCTTGAGGATCTCGTCGAAGAAGCCCTGCCAGCTCGCCATGTCGTGCGAGCCCCAGCCGCCGCGCTTGTCCATATCGCCGCGGAAGACGTTGATCTGCTGTAGGATCGACGTCGTGCCGAGCTCCGGGCCGAGGTTCTTGGCCAAGGTCGGGAACTGCTCGAACACGGCCTCGACCGCGGCGCGCGGGTTCTGGTAGCCGAATTCGAGGCCCATCGCCCAGCCGCGCAGGTACTTCTCGAGGAAGGCCTTCTTGTCGGCGTCCTCGAGGTCGGCGGCGCGCACGACGAAGGTGTTGGCCGGCAGCTTGGAGTTCTTGACGCCGAGCCAGTATTCGAAGTCGAGGCCCTTGGCGATCCATTCGGCGCGCAGCCCCTCCCAGGAGAGCGCGGCATCGCCCTGGCCGCCGGCGAGCGCGGTGCCCCAGGTCGGCCAGCCGGCCTCGACATATTTCACCTTCTTGATGTCGACGCCTTGGGCGGCCAGCAGCGGATCGGTGATCGCCTGCCAGGCGGCGGAACCGAGCAGGATGGTCTTGCCCTCTAGCTTTTTCAGATCGTTCGATCCCTCGCCCTTGCGGAAGGCGAGGCTGAAGGTGTCGCGCGCACCCATGTGAAAGACGGACTTCAGCTTCATGCCGTTCTGGATGGCGAAGGAGAAGACGCCGGGCGAGGGGAAGCCCATGTCGGCCTGGCCGACATCGACGAACTTCACCGTCGCAGTGCCGTCCGACGGGCCCGGCTGCATGTCTGTGTTAAGGTCGCCGAAATAGCCGGCCTTCTTGGCCGACCAGTAGGGATAGTCGTCCAACACTTCGAGCGTGCCGCGCGGGGAGATCCAGGTAAACTTCTCATAGCCCGCCGCCCTGGCTTTCAGGCCGGACGCTCCGAGCGCGGTGGCGGTCACGACGCCTGCCGCCGTCACCTGCAGGAAGTAGCGGCGGCTGATGCCGGCCGGAACGTTGGAATGGATCGGATTGTCGTTGGTCATGGCACTCCCCTTTTGTTGATTGCTTGCCTTCGCCCGCCTCCCGGGCGACTTCATCCTTTCGCGCTCACGTCTCCCAGCTCGCCCATTTCTTGCCGATCAGGAAGAACAGCACGTAGATCAGGATGCCGAGTGTCGAGAGGATCAGCACCACCGCGAAGAATTGCGGCATCTGGATCATCGACGAATAGGAGGTGAGCCGGTTGCCGAGGCCGAAGCCGCCGCCGACCATCTCGGCGCCGACGGCGGTGAGCAGGCCGAAGATCGCGCCGATCATCAGGCCGACCAGGATCATGGGCAGCGCCATCGGCGCACGGATCTTCCAGAAGATCTGCAAGGTGCTGGCGCCATAGGAGCGGGCCAATGCGATCTTGGCGCTGTCGACTCGGCGGAAGCCGGTCGCGGCATTGATCATCACCATTGGGCCGGCGGCCAGGGCCACGGCGATGATGCGCGGCGTGTAGCCGAAGCCGAAGCGCAGGATGAGCAGTGGCACCAACGCCAGCATCGGCGTGGTGACGAGGATCAGGATATACGGCGCGACGATCTTTTCGGCGAAGGGGAACTGGGTGATCACCGCCGCCATCACCAGGCCGACAATGGCGCCGATGGCGAAGCCTGAGACGAGCTCGACCAGCGTATAACCGAGATGCGGCGCGATCAGCGGGAACTCGTCGAACAAGGCATAGGCGATCGAGCTCGGCGGCGGCATGATGTATTGCGGCACGTGGAAGATGCGCAGCGCCAGCTCGATGCCGCCGATGATCACCACGGCGACGGCGAGGATCGCCGCCACCTCGGCGCCGGACTTGATGCCGGGGCCGCTGGCGAAGGCCGAAAGATTGGTCAGGCTGACGTCCTGCCCGTCTCCCGATTTGGCCTTCGAGAATTCCGGAATGGCGTCGCCTCCGCTCACGGCCTGATCCTCACGATTTCGGCCGACGGCCGTTCCGGTGCGATCGGCCGGACGCGCTCGCCGACAATGTCCATCTTGATCTTGTTGGTGAGGTCGAAGACTTCCTTCGTCGCCATGATCTCCAGCGAGCGCGGCCGCGGAAACGGCACGTCGTAGACCTTGGCGACGCGGCCCGGCCTTGTCGTCAGCACCACCACGCGGTCGGAGAGGAAGATCGCTTCCTCGATGCTGTGGGTGATGAAGACGATGGTGGTCTTGGTGTCGAGCCAGATCTCCTCGACGAGGCGGTTCATCTCTTCGCGGGTGAAGCTGTCGAGCGCGCCGAAGGGCTCGTCCATCAAGAGCACCGAAGGTTTCAGCGCCAGCGCGCGCACGATCGCGGCGCGCTGCTGCATGCCGCCGGAAAGCTCGCGCGGGAACTTGCCGCCGAAGCCATCGAGCCCGACGCGGTTGAGCAGATGCGCGATCCAGGCGCGGTCGGGTTTCTCGCCCTTGATCTCGAAGGGGAAGTTGATGTTGGCGTCGAGATTGCGCCAGGGCAAAAGGTTCGCCTCCTGGAAGACGATGCCGATCTCGGGGCGCGGGCCGGTGATCTCCTTGCCGTCGAGCAGGATCGCGCCCGCGGTCAGGCGATGCAGGCCCGACATCGACCACAACAGCGTGGTCTTGCCGCAACCGGAGGGGCCGACGATCGAGACGATCTCGTTGGGCTGAATATCCAGGCTGCAGCGGTCCAGCGCCAGAAGATCGCCGGAGGCCGTTTGATAGACCTTGGTCGCTGCCTGCACGCCGAGCTTCGGCGTTCTTGCGCTTGCCGTACTCATGCTCCCCCTCGGAGACTGCGCGATGTGTTGCCGAGGCCCCATCTGTCCGCAAAATCAGTCTGTAACTATCCTACTTTACTGTCAAGCGGCGGCGAAGAACGGAAGCAATCAGCTTCAATCAGTCTTTATTTAAGTGTATGATTTATCGATCTTTTATGATCGCTTGCGATGTGTGTTACTTTCCTACATACTCGCTTCGGTTGATTGCCTATGGCCAGCGGGCGGATAATCGCGAAGATGATAGGTCCCGAAGCGGGCTGGGGAGGACTGGCCAATGACCGAAGCTGACAGCCAGACGTTGCGAACGACCGACGAGGACGGCGACCGACACGACCATGTCCGGCGCTTTCCCGATATCATCTCGCAGGTGAAGGACAGCTATGCGGAACTGCGGCCGGCCGAGCGCCGCGTCGCCGATGTCGTGCTCGACGATGTCAAATATGCAGTCGGCGCTTCCAACGCCGCGCTTGCCCAGCGCGCAGGGGTCAGCGAGCCGACGGTCACCCGCTTCTGCCGCGCCATCGGCTGCGACGGCGTGCGCGATTTCAAGCTGAAACTGGCGCAGAGCCTCGTCGTCGGCGCGCTCTATCTCAGCACCAAGCCACAGCCCGCGAACAGCGACAGCGGCATGCCGTTCTGGAACGCGGTGTTCGGCGAGGCGCGGCGCGCGCTGCAGGAGGCGGAGCGGCAGATCGATCCGGGACAGCTGCAGAAGGCGGCGGAACTGATCGCCAAGGCGCGGCAGGTGACGGTGTTCGGCCTCGGCGGCAGCTCGTCGGCGCTGGCGCAAGAGACACAATACCGCCTGTTCCGCTACGGCATCACGATCAGCGCGCAATGCGATCCGTATCTGATGCGCATGACTGCCTCGACGCTGAAGCCTGGCGACCTGGTGATCGCGATTTCGGCAACCGGCCGTACCCGGGAAGTGATCGAAGCGGTGGAGCTCGCCAAGCATTACCGCGCCAACGCGATCTGCGTGACGGCGCCCGACACCGAGCTGACGCGCGTCTGCGACGTGCGACTGACGATGGCTGTTCCCGAATATCCCGACACGTTGAAGCCGACGGCGTCGCGCTATGCTTTCCTGGCGGCCATCGACCTTCTGGCGGTGGCGACCGCCTACAGGATCGACGGCCCGGCGCGCGAGACGGTGCGCCGGATCAAGTACAACGCCCAGATTCATCGGACAGGTAAGGAGATGGAGCCGCTGGGAGATTAGCGACTATCCCTTCTCCCCTTGCGGGAGAAGGTGGCCTCGCGAAGCGAGGTCGGATGAGGGGTGTTCCAGGGAAAGCCGGCGTCTCACTCCGCTGGAGCACCCCTCATCCGTCTCGGCGCTGACGCGCCGATCCACCTTCTCCCACAAGGGGAGAAGGGGAGGACCGGCCACCGGCTTCGATAAAAATTCGAACAGAGAGGAAAAAAATGCTCGACATCGCACCATCGCAACAGGCGGCAACCTGGCTCGGCTCGTTCGGTCGCACGCTAGAGGCCGGCGATATCGAGGCGGCGACGAACCTCTTCGCGGAGGATTGCTACTGGCGCGATCTTTTGACCTTCACATGGAACATCAAGACCATGGAGGGGCAGGCCGCGATCCGCGAGATGCTGAAGGCCACGCTCCATCTAGCGTGGCCGTCGCACTGGCATCTCTCCGGGGAGCCAGGCGTTGACGACGGCACCGTCGAGGCCTGGTTCACCTTCGAGACGACGGTGGCGCGGGGCGAGGGCATCCTGCGGCTCAAGGATGGCCGCTGCCGCACGCTGTTCACGGCGATGAGCGAGCTCAAGGGTTTCGAAGAGCAGAAGGGACCTGCGCGGCCGCTCGGCATCCGCCACAAGGCCGACCCCAAGCGCGAGACCTGGGCGGAAGCACGAGCGCGCGAGGCGCGCGATCTCGGCGTTCATGAGCAGCCCTACTGCCTGGTGATCGGCGGCGGGCAGGGTGGCATCATGCTGGGCGCCCGGTTGCGGCAGCTCGGCGTGCCTGCGCTGGTCATCGAGAAGAATGCGCGCGCCGGCGATTCCTGGCGCAACCGCTATCGCTCGCTCGTGCTGCACGACCCGGTCTGGTACGACCATCTGCCCTATGTTCCGTTTCCGGAAAACTGGCCGGTCTTTACGCCCAAGGACAAGATGGGCGACTGGCTGGAAATGTATACCCGCGTCATGGAGCTGAACTATTGGGTGGCCACCAAATGCATCAGCGCCGCCTATGACGAGGCCGAGAAGATCTGGACCGTCGTGGTCGATCGCGTCGGCCAGCGCATCACGCTGAAGCCGAAGCACATCGTCTTCGCCACCGGCGCCTATGGTCCGCCGCGGCAGATCGAATTGCCGGGAGCAGAAAGCTTCAAGGGCGAGCTTCTGCATTCGAGCCAGTATTCCACCGGCGAGAAGTTCCGCGGCAAGCGCGTCGCGGTGATCGGTGCTGCAAGCTCGGGGCACGATGTCAGCGTCGATCTGTGGGAAGCGGGCGCCAAGGTCACCATGGTCCAGCGCTCGCCGACGACCGTGGTGAAATCCGACACGCTGATGGATGTCGGCTTCGAGATATTCTCGGAAAAGGCGCTGGCGCGCGGCATCACCACCGACAAGGCCGACATGATCGTCGCCTCCACGCCCTTCGCGCTGGTGCCGAAGGGCCAGCGCGCGCTCTATGACGTCATCCGGGCGCGCGACGCGGATTTCTACCAGCGCCTCAGCGACAGCGGCTTCGCCATCGACTTCGGCGAGGACGAGACCGGGCTGTTGATGAAGGCCTACCGCACCGGCTCAGGCTACTACATCGATGTCGGCGCCTGCGAGCTGATCCTGAACGGCGAGATCAAGGTGAAGGGCGGCATCGGCATCAAATCGCTAACGCCGAGCGGCATCCTGTTCGAGGACGGCAGCGAACTGGAAGTCGATGCGATCGTCTGCTGCACCGGCTACCAGTCGATGAACGAGACGGTGGCTGCGATTGTCTCGCGCGAGGTCGCCGACAAGGTCGGCCCGTGCTGGGGCCTCGGCTCCGGCGTGAAGGGCGACCCGGGGCCGTGGCAGGGCGAGTTGCGCAACATGTGGAAGCCAACGGCGCAGGAAGCGCTGTGGTTCCACGGCGGCAATCTGGCGCTGTCGAGGTTCTACTCGAAATATGTGGCGCTGCAGCTCAAGGCGCGGATGGAAGGGATTGCGACGCCTGTCTATGGGGAGGCGAGTAATTCGAGGCGGTGAAGCTGCGATCTCCCACGAGGGGGGAGATTAGCCAATCACCTGCCAAAATGCCTGGCCGCCACATCCACATGCGTATGATGGGCATGCGCCTCGAAGCGCTCGGTCTCATTGTGGTCGGGCGCGTCGTTCGGCCACCATTTGCCGCCGATGACGATGCCGTTGGACACAAGCCGCTGATCCGCGACCAATGACGCTCCGACGGCGTCGACGAAGGTGAAGCGGCCGGGCTGCAACTTCAGCACCGCGACGTCACCTATGCCGCCGACCTTCAGCGTGCCGAGCTCCGGCCTGGCAATCGCCTGCGCGGGATTCACGGTCGCGGCGCGCAGCACCTCTACCAGCGGCATCCCGAGCGCCATCAGCTTCGACATGCAGACCAGGATGTCGAAGGCCGGGCCGTCGACGCAGTAGAGGTGCACGTCGCTGGAGATGACGTCGGGCGCCAGGCCCTCGGCGAGCATCGCCTTCGCCACCTCGAAGTCGAAGGAACCCATGCCGTGGCCGATGTCGAAGATGACGCCGCGCTCGCGCGCCAGCCGCATGTCCGGCCGCACCGCGCCGGAGGCGAAGACCGGCGCATTGGGGAACGGCCGGAAGCAGTGGGTCAGGATGTCGCCGCGCCGCAGCCTGGGCAGCACTTCCGAACGGCCGGGCGGCGGCTCGTCGATATGCGCCATCAGCGGCAGGCCGACCTTGTCGGCGGCTTCGAGCGCGAGGTCGACCGGCGCGATGCCGCTCAAGCCGCCGGCATGCTTGCCGGAGCGCACCTTGACGCCGACGACGATATCGGCGTGTTCGCGCACCGCGGCAACCGTCTCGCGCGGTTCGCAAAGCCTGAGGTCGCTGCATTCGCCGACGGACACGGTCTTGGCGAAGCCAAATATGCCGGCGAAGGAGATGTTGACGTAAGCGAGGATGCGGACCTTCGAGCGTTCGATGACGTGGCGGCGAAAGCCCAGGAAATTGCCGGCGCCGGCGCTGCCTGCATCGATGAAGGTGGTGGTGCCGCCCTTGGCGGCGAGCCGGTCGGCATCGACGCCGAGCGAGGTTCCGCCCCAGTAGACATGGCTGTGCAGGTCGACGAGGCCGGGCGTGACGATGCAGTCCCTGGCATCGACGACTTCACCAGCCGACTCGGCATCGATGGCGGCGTCGATTGCGGCGACGCGGCCATCCGCGATGGCGACATCGCGCTGCGCGTCGAGGTTCGATGCGGGATCGATGACGCGCCCGCCCTTGATCAGGAGATCGAACTGCATCGGTGCTCTCCCTGCCCTGTGTGTTTGTTTCACGCAATTGCGGACGGAAGGCTACGGCGAAGCCGCCGAACCTAACCGCTAAGCACTTTTCCTGGAATTGCTCCAAGCGATCCGACCGGCGATCAGACCGGCCGATAGGCGACGGCCTCGACCTCGATCTTGATGTCGATCATCAGGCGCGACTCGACCGTGGTGCGCGCCGGCGGATCCTTGGGGAAATGCTTTGCGTAGACGGTGTTGAAGGTTCCGAAATCGCGCGCGTCCTCCAGCCAGACGGTGGTCTTCACCACATCGTCCATGGTGCAGCCGGCGAGCGCCAGCGCCGCCGTGACGTTCTGCAGCACCTGTTCGGTCTGCTCGGCGATGCCGCCCTTCACCACGAGCCCGTCGCTGCCCACCGGCACCTGGCCGGAGATATAGACGAAATCGCCGGCGCGCACGGCGGGCGAGAGCGGAACATGCGATTTTCCGAAACATTGCTTGGGCAAGTGAGCCTCCTCTTGGCGATCGAGCGGGACCGTTGATATAGCCGTCTACGCTTGTCGGCATGATCCTCATAGAGGCAATGTCGGAAAGCAACATTTTTTCGAAATCCATGTTGCTTTATTACAGAAGCCTGAGCATCTTGCGCTCGACGCCGCGTCCGTTCGGTGCACATGTGAGGGGAGATTCAGCATGACCTTCGACAAGAATCCGTTCCCGGAAGGCGATGCCGACCGCCACGCGCTTTGGGAAATGCTGGTGCGGCGCGACATCGATGCCTTCCTCGGTCAGGACTGGCCGATGGTCGAGGACGATTTCATCGCCGAGAGCTTCTTCGGCATGCATGCGCATTTCCTCGCCAATGCCGACGCCTGGCGGCTGCAGTTCCCGAGGCTGGAGGTCTATCGCGACGAATGGCTGCGGCAGGCCAAGGAAACCGCGGCGACCAAATTCGCCGAGCCGCTGCGCGAGGCGCTTTTCCGTGTCACCAACATGCGCGACATCGATGTCGACGGCGACCGCGCGGTGCTGCACAAGAAGTTCGACGGTTCGGTCGCCAAGGCCGATGGCGGCGTCGACCGGCTCAAATGGCAGACGCTCTATTTCTGCCGCAAGGTCGGCGGACGCTGGAAGATCGCCGGTTTCGTCGGTTATATGCCGCATCCATTGGGCAGCTAAATCTGTTGAGATTCAGGCCTGAATCTTAACAGATTTAGCGCTCACCACCACCTAGGCCCGCAGGGAAATACCTTCAGAAAGCGGCAACCGCTCGTCCGGCGAGCGATGGTCGAAGACGACGCCCATGGTCTTACCAATTGCGGCCATGACAATCAGCTCCACGAGGTGATCGTCGCTGTCGTCGCAGGCCGGATCGGAGCGGCGGATGGCATCGAGCATGGCGCGCGTCGAGACGGTGTCGCCGGCGCGGAATTTCGAAAGGGCAAACGTTACAAGGTCTTGCACCGTCGACGCAGCAACGGGCATTTCGGCAGCAACGTCCATCGGCCTCCTCCTGCCATGAACCCTGTCCCGGCAAGATGATACCCCAATGGCTGACCGGCGCCACAGAAATGGTGGTCCGACCAGAGTGATTGCCGACAGCCTGCCGCCATTCGCCACATAAGGAGGGACTGACGCCCGCCCGTGGGACGACCTGACCCGCCCATAGGTGTGGAACACCGCCCCAGCCATGCGCGGCCATCCTCGACGCGCCGGACTTCGGTTGATAAGCCCCTTGCGCGCATGGAGGCGTTCTGAGTCGAAATATGACGGTTGCAATCGAGATGGGGCAGACGAGCGCAGGCGCGCCGGCGGGCCTCGACCTTGAGGAACTGCTGGCGACCCGCCTGCTGGTGCAGGGCAATTCGGGCTCCGGCAAGTCGCATCTGCTGCGCCGGCTGCTCGAACAGAGCGCGCCATGGGTGCAGCAGACCATCATCGACCCCGAAGGAGACTTCGTATCTCTGGGTGAGCGCTATGGGCATCTGGTGATCGATGCGGAGGAGCATACCGAGCGCGGCCTGCAGGCGGCGGGCGAGCGGGCGCGCATCCACCGCGTCTCGACGGTGCTCAACCTCGAAGGGCTCGACGCCGAGAACCAGATGCGGCGCGCCGCGGCCTTCCTTGGCGGGCTGTTCGAGGTGGCGCGCGACCACTGGTATCCGATGCTGGTGGTGGTCGACGAGGCGCAGCTCTTCGCGCCCGCCGCCGCCGGCGAGGTTTCGGACGAAGCGCGCAAGCTCTCGCTCGGCGCCATGACCAATCTGATGTGCCGCGGCCGCAAGCGCGGGCTTGCCGGCATCATCGCGACGCAGCGGCTGGCGAAGCTCGCCAAGAACGTCGCGGCGGAAGCCTCCAACTTCCTGATGGGCCGCACCTTCCTCGACATCGACATGGCGCGCGCGGCCGACCTGCTCGGCATGGAGCGGCGCCAGGCCGAAGCTTTCCGCGACCTGGAGCGGGGGCACTTCATGGCGCTTGGGCCCGCCTTGTCGCGCCGTCCGCTCAGCCTGCGCATCGGCCAGACCGAAACCAGCCCGCGCAACGGCACGCCGCGGCTGATGCCGCTGCCGGAAGCGATGCTGGAGGATGCGCGCTCGATCATCCTCGCGGCACCGCCGCCGGAGACGGTCAGGCCGCAGCGGCGGCCTTCGCCCGACCTGCTCGACCAACTGATGGCGGCCAAGGCCGCGCCTCTCGACATCCGCCCCGAGCCGGCGGAGCCGCAGCCCAGCGCCGAGGACCTCGCCGAGCGGCGCGAGCGGATGGACCGCATCCTGCGCGCCATCCTGGCCGAGCCGGATGCCGGGTTCCGTGTCATCGGCGTGCTCTACCAGGAATTCGTGGTCCGCTGCCGCATCGAAGGGCTGGCCTCGGTGGTGCCCGATCTTTCGGAATTCCGCCGCATGCTGACGCGGGCGCGTGCCGGCGTCGGCTCCGACATGGCCGAGGACGACGCCTGGCGCGACGTGTCCGTGCGCGCTTCGCTGCTGCCCGAGGACATGCAGGGCGTGTTCATGATGATCGCGCGCGCCGCCAAGGAAGGCTGGCCATGCCCGAGCGATGCGGCGATCGCGCGCGCGTATGGCTCGCATTCGCTGCGCCGCGCGCGCCGGCTGCTCGACTATATCGAGGAACAGGGTCTGATCGTCTGCCAGGTCGACGGCACCGGACGGCGCACCGTGACGCTGGTCGAGCTCGCCTGGGCGACGGCGCCCGGCGACCCGAACGCCGTGGACGCGGAGCAGGGTAGTTCGGCGGCCTGACAGCAGGCGGCAGGGTAACTGCGCGGCTGAGGATCAGGCGCTTCAAGCACGTTCTGTCGATCGATGGCTGGGGATCGCATTCACGGCCGCAATGCGATTGTGCGGGCTCCGCGAAGCGGCGGTGCCCGATGGGTTGAGACGACGACGATCCGATCGCCGGAGCGGGCGAGCAGCCGCTCGAGGATGCGCGCTCCCTGCGTATCGTCGAGGTGCTCGGTCGGCTCGTCGAGCAGCATGAGCGGCTTGGTCGACAGCCAGGCGCGGGCGAGATTGATGCGCTGCACCTCGCCGAGCGAGAACCTGTCCTGCCTGATCCAGGCGTCCAGCCCGCCGGCCTCGCGGATACGACCGTCCATCTCGACGGCTTCCAGCGCCTGCCAGAGTGCCGCGTCCGGGACGTCGCCGGCGAAGAGATTGGCGCGGACGGTGTCTTCGAGGATGACCGCGTCGTGCAGGACGAGCGCTGCTTGCGCCCGACGCTCGCTCGCCGACAGGATGCAGTCGCCGGCGGCAAGGGCATCGTCGCCGATCCAGCCGGCGATCTGCTTGAGCAGGCTGGTCTTGCCCGAGCCGCTTGCCCCTACCAGCATCGTTGGCTGACCCGTTCCGAAAAGCAGGGAGATGGGCGCCCCGATCGCCCGGCCGTCAGGTGCTCGGCGCTGCATCGCGCCGTGCCGCAGCAGGCCGGGCTTGATGTCATCCGGCGCGAATTCGCGTCTGTCGGCCGTGGCGCCGCGCGTCCATTGGCCGATCTCGGCGCCGGCGGCGTTGCGGCGAAGCACGGCAACCAGCATGCGCGACGCGCCATTCATGGCTTCGCCCAGCGCCAGCCAGGAGAAGGCGAGCAGCATGGGCAGAAGAAGCTCGCTGCCCTGCCTGCCGGCATGCCATGCGGCCGCCATCACGCTGATGCCGGCAACCGGACCGAAGGCCGCCGCGATCATGTCGAGCAGGGCCTGCAACCGGCGAAGCGCAAGCAGCGCACCATCGGCGCGGGAGAGCGCGGCGAGGGCTTCGGCGCGTTCGCGGCTCCAAGCGCCTTCCGCCTTCAGCGGGATGGCTGACGCCATGGCCGCGCCAAGCCTGCCTGCGCCCCCGCGGCGCAGCGACCTGGTCTCGCCCCATGCCATGGCGCCAGCCTTGGCCACCCGGTTCCCCGCGAGCAGGATGGCAAGCAGCAAAAGGGTGATCGGCAGCAGGGACAAAGGCGCCAGCACCGCCGAGCCCGCGATCAGGACGACAAGGCCGCAGCCAAGCGTCAGCGCCGGCAGCCCGGCGCGCAGCCTGGCGTAGTCGAGGTCCTCGACGTCGTCGAGATAGTCGGCGAGGCGCGCATCGTCGCCGAGCTGCCATCCGGCCCGGCGCACGGCCGGCGCCGCCGCCATGGCGGCGAAGAGCTCGACGCGCCGCGCCACCTGATCGGCGAGCGCTGCCTTATGCCCGGTCAGCCGCTCGCCATAGCGTGCCGCGGTACGGCCGACCGCGAACATCCTGATCACGGCCGCCGGGATGTGGAAGTTGAAGGTGAAGGCGGCGGCGGACAGGCCGGCGATCGCCACCGATCCGAGCAGCCAGGCCGAAACGCCGCCGAGCAATATGGCGCAGGCCAGGGCGGCGAAGGCAAAGCCCGTCGCCAGCCGCCACGACGTCCGGCTCGATGACTGATATGCAGCGCTCATGCCGCCACCTCGACGGTATCGTCGCGGGTGAGATCGACCATGATGTCCGCCGCAGCGGCAAGGTCCCGGTCATGCGTCGCCACAATGACCAGCCGCGTGCCTGAAATCTCAAGCAGCATGCGCCGCACCGCCTCGGCCGTCTCGCGGTCGAGCTTGGCCGTCGGCTCGTCGGCCAGCACGGTTCGTCCACAAAGCTGCGCGCGGGCGACCGCGATGCGCAGCCGCTGGCCGCCCGAAAGATTGGCGCCGCCCTTGTCCAGCCTGGCATCGAGGCCACCGGGAAGCAGCGCGTCGTCGAGCAGCCCGATCGCGCGGGCGGCATCCTCCAGCCGGATCCGGTCCGGCGCGCCGGCATTCCACGAAATGGCCCCGGCCAGCGTTCCTTCGGGCACATAGGCGTCCGTTGAAACCCAGGCGATCTCCTTGGCGGCCAATAGATGGGCGCCCGGTTCGAGGCCGGCGAGGCGGCGCAGCAAGGTCGATTTCCCTGACCCGCTGGGACCGACAACGGCGACGAGGCCGTGCGCCGGCAGCGTCAGGCGCAACCGGTCGAGCACCGGCAAGGACTTCGCTGCGACCGGCTCGGCGTCGAGCAGCCGGTCCAATGCCGCGGCCGCCGCCAGTCCTTCGGCCTTGGCATGGTACTGCTCGGAGAAGCGCCGGAACGGCGCGAAATATTCCGGCGCGATCATCAGGATGAACAGGCTCTGCCAGAGTTCGAGATTGGAGAAGCCGGGGATCGTCGCGAGCTTCAGGTGCCCGAGACCGAGAAAGACGGCCAGGATCGCGATCGAGAGCGAGGCGAAGAAATCGATGATGCCGGCATTGGCGAAAGCGATCCGCAGTACGCCCATCGTGTTGCCCGCATAGGCTTCGAGGCGTTGGGCGAGCTTTGCCTCTTCGCTGGCCATCGCATGATTGGCAAGGATCGTGGGCAAGGTGCGGATACGGTCGGCGAACTGGCCGGCCAGCCGGCCGAAGGCGCGTTCCTGGGCGTCGGCGCGCCGGCGGATGGCGTCGCCTATCAGCGCGAAGAACACGATCATCACCGGCGTCAGGCAGATGACCAGCAGGGCCGCCTGCCATGAGACGAGGAAAAGTGTTGCCACCGCAAGCAGCGGCCCGGCCGCCATCATTGCGCTTGCCGCGCGGTGGCCGACGACAAGGGCGGCGATGGCTTCGGGGTGGCGCTGCATCGACATGATGACGCCGCCGACCGAAAGCGACTGCAGCTGACGCGCCGGCATCTCGTCCAGCCGCTTGCCCGCCAGCTCGCGCAGGCCGATCGACACGGCAGTCTCCCCAGAGGCCTGCGCCCGGTCGGCGACAAACCCGGCGAGGCAGGCTGCCACGAGAAGGGCAATCGTGACCGGGACCAGCCAGGAGGCAACGGGCTGCCCCATGACGAGCCGGCCCACCGCCATGGCCGCCATGGCGGCGAAGCCAAGTCGTAGCGCGGTGCGGGCGATCTGGAGGCCGAGCAGCCGGCGCAAACCTGGCTTTGCCAGTTGTCGGGCCGCGGCGAGCGCGTGGAAACGCCCCACTATCGAGGCGGCTGGATCACGGGCTGGCACGGAAACGGCGGGCGGTCTCATGGCCGGGTTTTTCGCACATGCGGGGAGGAAAGGAATTGATCCAGATCAAGTCCCCGATCTTCGATCGGCGCTATGAGGCGATATCCAGAAGGGATGCTTCCATGTCCGACTTTCTTCTCGTCGACCTGTCGCGGCTGCAGTTCGCGCTGACGGCCCTCTACCATTTCCTGTTTGTGCCTTTGACGCTCGGCCTCTCCATCCTGATCGCCATGATGGAGACCGTCTATGTGATGACCCGCCGGACCATCTGGCGCGACATGACGAAGTTCTGGGGCGTGCTGTTCGGTATCAACTTCGCCCTCGGCGTTGCCACCGGCATCACCATGGAATTCCAGTTCGGCATGAACTGGGCCTACTACTCCCACTATGTCGGCGACGTGTTCGGGGCGCCTCTGGCCATCGAGGGGCTGATGGCCTTCTTCCTCGAGGCCACTTTCGTTGGGCTGTTCTTCTTCGGCTGGGACCGGCTTTCGCCGCGCGCGCATATGATCGTCACCTGGCTGATGGCGCTCGGCACCAATTTCTCGGCGCTGTGGATCCTGATCGCCAATGGCTGGATGCAGAACCCGGTCGGCTCGGCCTTCAATCCGGACACGATGCGCATGGAAGTCACCGACTTCGTGGCGGTGATCTTCAACCCGGTGGCGCAGGCGAAGTTCGTCCACACCGTCTCCGCCGGCTATGTTTGCGCCGCCACTTTCGTGCTCGGCGTATCGGCCTGGTACCTGCTGAGGGGACGCCACGTCCAGCTCGCCAAGCGCTCCTTCGTGATCGCATCGGCCTTCGGCGTGGCATCGGCGCTGTCGGTGATCGTGCTCGGCGACGAGAGCGGCTATGCGCTGACCGACAACCAGAAAATGAAGCTCGCGGCCATCGAGGCCATGTGGGAGACCGAGCCGGCGCCGGCGTCGTTCACGGCGTTCGGCATCCCGAGCCAGAGCGATCGCCAAACGCATTTCGCCATCCACATCCCATGGGTGATGGGCATTATCGGCACGCGCTCGTTCGACAAGCAGATCGCCGGCATCGACGAGCTCGTCGCCCACGCGGAAGTCCGCATCCGCAACGGCATGGTCGCTTATGACGCGCTGGAGAAGGTCAAGGCGGACCGCAACGATACCGCCGCCCGCGCCGCCTTCGACGCCAGCTCCAAGGATCTCGGCTACGCGCTGCTGCTCAAGCGCTACCTGCCCGATCCGCGGCAGGCAACCGAACAGCAGATCAAGGACGCGGCCTGGTCGACGGTGCCTTATGTGCCGCTGCTCTTCTTCGGCTTCCGCCTGATGGTGGCCTGCGGCTTCGCGCTGCTGGCGCTGTTCGCGGTGTCGCTGTGGCACACGACGCGGGAAACCGAAGCGCCGCGCTGGCTGTTCCGCGCCGCGCTCATCGCCATGCCGCTGCCATGGATCGCCATCGAGGTCGGCTGGTTCGTGGCCGAGTTCGGCCGCCAGCCATGGATCATCGACGGTGTGCTGCCGACCTTCCTGGCCACGTCGGAGCTCGGCGTGAGCGACCTCCTGCTCACCATCGCCGGCTTCACGCTCGTCTACGGCGTGCTCGCCGTCATTGAGGTCAGGCTGATGCTGGCCGCCATCCGCAAGGGGCCGGAGGTCGCGAAGGTCATCGATGACCTGCGCCCGAGCGCCGACCCTGCAATGCAACCGGCAGAGTGAAAGGATCACGAGCATGATCGAATTTCTCTTCGACTATGAAACGCTGCGCGTGATCTGGTGGATATTGCTCGGCGTGCTTCTGATCGGCTTCGCCGCGACCGACGGGTTCGACATGGGCGTCGGCGCGCTGCTGCCTTTCGTCGCCAAGACGGACGCCGAGCGGCGCGTGGCGATCAACACCATCGGCCCGGTCTGGGAAGGCAACCAGGTGTGGTTCATCCTCGGCGGCGGCGCCATCTTCGCCGCATGGCCGGCGCTCTACGCGATCAGCTTCTCTGGCTTCTATCTCGCCATGTTCCTGGTGCTTTTGGCGCTGATCATGCGCCCGGTGGCCTTCAAATACCGCTCGAAGCGACCAGACCCCGCCTGGCGCACGCGCTGGGACTGGGCGTTGTTCGTGGGCGGCGCCGTGCCGGCGCTGATCTTCGGCGTCGCCATCGGCAACACGTTGCAGGGTGTCCCGTTCCACTTCACGCCGGACCTGCGCCCGATCTATGAAGGCAGCCTTTTCGGGCTGCTCAATCCGCTGGCGCTCTATTGCGGCCTGGTCTCGCTCGCCATGCTGGTGACGCATGGCGCGGCCTGGCTGACCTTCAAGGCGGAAGGCAGCGTCGCCGACCGCGCCCGCGCCATCGGCGCGCGCTCGGCAATCGTCACGGCGGCGCTCTTTGCCGGCGGCGGCGGGCTGGTCTCGCTCGGCCTGCTCGGCGGCTACCGCGTGACGTCGCCGATCGTCTGGGATGGGCCGTCCAATCCGCTCCTGAAAACGGTGGTGGTTGACGGCGGCGCCTGGCTGGCGAACTTCCATGCCCACCCGCTGCTCTGGATCGTGCCCGGGCTCGGCGTCGCCGCGCCATTGCTTGCCGCCGCCGGTTTCCAGGCGCGGCTCGAAGGGTGGACCTTTATCGCCTCGAAGCTCGGCGTGGCGATGATCATCGCCACGGTAGGCCTGGCAATGTTCCCGATCCTTTTGCCGTCGAGCAGCAATCCCGGCCATTCGCTCGCGGTCTTCGACGCCTCGTCGAGCCGCGCCACGCTGCGCAACATGCTGATCGCCACGGCGATCTTCATGCCGCTGATCCTTGCCTATACGGCCTGGGTCTACAGCGTGCTGTGGGGCAAGGTCGGCGAGAAGAGCATCGAAAAAGCGGGCTCGTCGGCCTACTGATCCCAAAGGAGTTTCTGACCATGTGGTATTTTTCCTGGATCCTCGGCCTCGGACTGGCCGCATCCGTCGGCATCCTCAACGCGCTCTGGTACGAGCTGCGCACCGTCCGTGAAGAACCCGTCAAGGACACCGTCGCCTTGCCCACACCCTGAGCGAGCGTAGCGGAGGAGCGATCATGACGGGCGAAAGGTCGGAGCCGCTGCGCAGCCCGGCGGATATGAGGCGGGCGCATGTGCAGAAACTTGCGCTCTGCCACATACTCGAAGGCATCGCCGACGATTTGCCGTCGCGCGTCGACCGGCTCCAGTGTCTCGCCGTGGCGGCCGACCTCTTGCCGCTATTGCGTGAATGCCACCGCTTTGAGGAAGAGGTCGTCTTCCCGGTCTTTGCGCGGCAAACCGGCGAGGAAGATACCGTCGAGCGGCTGAAGCTCGAGCATCTCGAAGACGAAAGCGCCGCGGCCGATCTCAGCGAGGCACTGCTGGTCCACGGCCACGGGCGGCCGATCGAGAATCCCGAGGCGTTCGGCTATATGTTGCGCGCCTTTTTCGAATCGATGCGCCGCCATATCGCCTTCGAACGCGACCATGTGCTGCCCGAGGTGCTCGGCGATCCGTAAAGGGATGCTCTGGGTCAGTCTCCGGCCCGCGCGGCCAAGCGTGACATGTCGTCGATGATGACGTGGCGGTTGTTCTCGACGCGGATAATCTTCTCGCCGCGCAGCCGGGTGATCTGCCGGCTCACCGTCTCGACGGTGAGCCCGAGGAAATCCGCGATCTCCGCCCGCGACAGCGGCAGGTCGAAAGCCGCGCCACGGCCTTCCAGGCTGACCGCGGGATCGATGTTGCGCGCGATCATCAAGAGAAAGCTCGCGATCTTCTCGGCGGCCGTCTTGCGGCCGAGCGCCACCATCCAGTCGCGCGCCTGATCGAGCTCGCGCAATTTCTGCTCGAGCAGGCGATGCTCGAGGTTAGGCTGTTCCTTCATCATGCGCTCCAGCGTCTGGCGCGGGAAGGAGCACAGTTCGACATCGGTCGCGGCCTCGGCGGTGAGCGTGCTTTCGCTCTGGAAGGGCCTGCCGAGGAAATCGGGAGCAAATTGCAGGCCGACGATCTGCTGGCGGCCGTCGGAAAGCGTCTTGGTCAGCTTCACGACACCTGAAAGCACGTTCGAGAAACGCTCGACGCTCCTGGAATCGCCCACCAGTTCCTTGCCGGCCTCGGCCTTGTGCCGCTTCGTCGATTTGGCGAGCGCAGCGAGCTGCTCGGAATTGAGCGCTCCGCATATGCCGCGGTGCCGCGCCTCGCATGAAGCGCAGAGCACTGGGACGCCCGTCGTGTGAATATCCTCGCGCACGATGGAACACCTATAATATTCCCGGCCGGCAGCGGCAACGCAGGGTTGGGCGCGATAGCGTCGCAGTTCACACCCTGAGGGCGGCTGGAATCTCCCTCCAGTCGACTACCGCATTGCACAAATCCGGCCCACCTGCACAATAGGCGCATGTCCGCCGGTTCGTTGACCATCCTTGTTATCGACGAGAACCGCATCCGCGCCTCGATCATCGAGGCCGGATTGCGGGACGCCGGCCATCGCCATGTTACTTTGGTCCATGACGTGGCTGGCATTGCCCGGCGCATTGCCGAGATCGAGCCGGACGTCATCGTCATCGACCTCGAAAACCCCAACCGCGACATGCTGGAGAACATGTTCCAGCTCTCGCGCGCGGTGAAGCGGCCGATCGCCATGTTCGTCGACCGCTCCGACCGGGCCTCGATCGAGGCTGCCGTCGATGCCGGCGTGTCCGCCTATGTGGTCGACGGGCTGAAGAAGGAACGCATCAAGCCGATCCTCGACATGGCGATCAGCCGCTTCAACGCCTTCTCGCGCATGGCGCGCGAACTGGAGGAGGCGCGCAGCGAGCTCGAGAACCGCAAGGTCATCGACCGGGCCAAGGGCATTTTGATGAAGTCGCGCGGCTTGAGCGAGGAGGCGGCCTACGCGCTCTTGCGCAAGACCGCCATGAACCAGAACCGCAAGATCGCCGATATCGCCCAGAGCCTGGTGACCGCGGCGGGATTGCTGGATCCACTGGAGGGCGAATGAGCATGGCGCACGAGATTACCGCCGGCTTCATGCCGCTGTTCGACAGCGCCGTCCTGGTCGTCGCCGCCGAGATGGGCTTTGCCGCTCGCGAGGGCATCGAGCTCAAGCTGCAACGCGAGACCTCCTGGGCCAACATCCGCGACCGCATCGCCATCGGCCACTTCGATATCGCGCATATGCTGGGGCCGATGCCGCTCGCCTGCAGCCTAGGACTCACGCCTCTTGCCTCCGAGACCATCGTGCCGTTCTCGCTCGGGCTCGGCGGCAATTGCGTCACCGTTTCCAACGCCGTGTGGGAAGGCATGGCGGCACGCGGCGCTGTGCCTGACCTCGATCCCGCGCGCGCCGGGGCGGCGCTCGGCGCGCTGATCCGCGAACGGGCGGGCGCCGACCGCGAGCCGCTGCGCTTTGCCGTCGTGCATCCGCATTCAGGGCACAATTACGAATTGCGCTACTGGCTCGCCGCCTGCGGCATCGATCCCGACCGCGACATCGAGATCGTCATCGTACCGCCACCCTTCATGGCCGATGCTTTGGTCGCCGGCCGCATCGACGGCTATTGCGTCGGCGAGCCCTGGAACAGCGCTGCGGTCGCGTCGGGCACCGGCCACATCGTCACCGTCAAGGCGCTGCTGTGGCGCAACAGCCCGGAAAAGGTGATCGGCGCGCGCAGAGCCTGGGCTGAGGAAAACCCTGAGGCGCTGGCGGCGCTGCTGAGAGCGCTGCATCATTCCGCCCGCTGGTGCCAGGATCCGGCGAACCGCGGCGAACTGGCCGCGCTGATGGCAAGGCCCGCCTTTCTCGGGCAGCCGGAGACGATCCAGATGCCTGTCCTGACCGGGCAGCTTCAGCTTGGCGGCGGCGCGGAACGGCGCGTCGAGGATTTCTTCCTGCCCTTCGACAAGGCGGCGAATTTTCCCTGGAAGAGCCACGCGCTCTGGTTCTACACGCAGATGGTGCGCTGGGGGCAGTTGCCGCACACGCCGCAAAACCTCGCCATTGCCCGCGACTGCTACCGGCCCGACCTCTACCGCTCGGCGCTGAAGCCGCTCGGCGTCGCGCTGCCCGGCGCCAATGCCAAAGTCGAGGGCGCGCTGAAGGTCGCGACGCCGGTCGGTTCCGCTGGGGCAAGTCTCGTGCTTGGTCCTGACGGATTCTTCGACGGCCAGATCTTCGATCCGGACCGGATCGACGCCTATATCGCCGGCCAGAAACGCGCCTGATCATTTGCGCGTCAATCTTGTGCGTTGCACAAAATTTATGCGGCATGTCTAAGCCATTGATCAATGTTTGACCCGGCGCGGTCGAAGTCAAAACTTCTACCGCATTGATTTTCCTTGAAATTCAGCTTCCGCGTAAAACTGGCACGTTTCGTGCTTTGAAATCATCAGGCCCCTCGCGGGCAATGAAACAGGCGTCCAATGGCGGGCGCCACAGGCAAAGCTGCCGCTCAGGTCACCACGCGATCCCGGATGTACGGACGCGAGAGGGCCTGGACGGCAGCTTTTTTCGTTTTGGACCGGAGACGACGATGACGAAACGGATCGGACCTTCGCTCAAGGATTTCACCCGCCGCGATTTCCTGGCGAGCAGCGCGCTGACGGCGGTGCTGTTCATCGCCGCGCTGCTGTTGTTTCCCGCCAGCCACGAGGCCGAAGGCGAGGGTTCGCAAGTGACCGCGCAAGCCCCGTCGCGCTGACCGATGCCGCGATTTTTGATCAACACAACACGCGGTGCCTCCCACACCGCAAACCGGAGCCGACCATGACCGCAAACCTCCCAGCCGCGCCCAGCCAGGACAGTGCTTCCCGGCAGGCGCTCGTCATGTCCACCATCGCCTTCACCGTCTGCTTCGCGGTGTGGACGATCTTTTCCATCATCGGCGTTCGCATCAAGCAGGAACTCGGCCTGAACGAGACCGAGTTCGGCTTGCTGGTTGGCACGCCGATCCTCACCGGTTCGCTCGTGCGCATGGTGCTCGGCGTGTGGACCGACCGCTATGGCGGCCGCCTGGTCTACACCGCCACCATGCTCGCCGCGGCGGTCGCGACCTTCCTGCTCGCATTCGCGCACACCTATGGGCAAATGCTGCTGGCCGCGCTCGGCGTCGGGCTCGCCGGCGGCTCCTTCGCCGTCGGCGTCGCCTATGTGTCGCGCTTCTTCCCGGCAGGAAAACAAGGAACCGCGCTCGGTATCTTCGGCGTAGGCAATGTCGGTGCCGCGGTCACCAAGTTCCTGGCACCGCTCGTTTTGCTCGCCTGGGGCTGGCAGTCGGTTGCGCTGGTCTGGGCCGCCGCGCTCGTCGTCATGGCGATCATCTTCTGGTTCACCACCGGCGACGACCCGGTCATCCGCGAGCGTCGCGCCGGCAAGGCGATGCCGGCGAGAAGCTTCTGGCAGGAATTCGCACCCCTGAAGAACCTGCAGGTCTGGCGCTTCGCCTTCTACTATTTCTTCTGCTTCGGCGCGTTCGTGGCGCTGTCGCTGTGGTTGCCGCGCTACCTGATCGGCGTCTACGGCTTCGGCATCGCCACCGCCGGCATGATCGGCGCCGCCTATTCGATCCCGGCCAGCATCTTCCGCGCCTATGGCGGCGTGTTGTCCGACCGCATCGGCGCCCGCACCGTGCTCTATTGGACCTTCAGCGTTTGTGCCGTCGCGACGCTCGTTCTGTCTCTCCCCTCGGCAGACTATGTCGTGCGCGGCATAAGCGGGCCGATCCCCTTCCATTTCGAGATCGGCCCGCTCGCCTTCATCGCGGTGGCCTCAGTGCTCGGCTTCTTCATGAGCCTCGGCAAGGCCGCGGTCTACAAGCACATCCCCGTCTACTATCCGCAGAGCGTCGGCGCGGTC
Source organism: Mesorhizobium humile (assembly GCF_033977215.1). NCBI lineage: Bacteria > Pseudomonadati > Pseudomonadota > Alphaproteobacteria > Hyphomicrobiales > Phyllobacteriaceae > Mesorhizobium > Mesorhizobium humile. The sequence goes on along the minus strand of NZ_JAVIIV010000024.1, from coordinate 74,489 downwards.
GGCGGCGTCGTCGGCATGATCGGCGGCCTTGGCGGCTTCATCCTGCCGATCGCCTTCGGCGTGCTGAACGACCTCACCGGCGTCTGGTCGAGCTGCTTCATGCTGCTTTTCCTGATCGTCGGCTCGTGCCTCGTCTGGATGCACTTCACCATCCGCCGGATGGAGCGCGCCGCCGTCGACAACGCGTCCCTTTCCTACGCCGCCGAATAGATCGGAGCAGACCGGACATGACCGAAAAACTCGTCATTATCGGCAACGGCATGGCGCCGGGCAGGATGCTCGAGCACCTGCTGGAGGCCGCGCCCGACCGCTACGCCGTCACCATCTTCAACGCCGAGCCGCGCGTGAACTACGACCGCATCATGCTGTCGCCGGTGCTGTCGGGCGAGAAGGCGTTCGAGGAGATCGTCATCCATGGCGACGGCTGGTACATCAAGCACGGCATCACCCTCTACAAGGGCCACCGGATCGTCGCCATCGACCGGGAAGCGAAGACCGTCGCGTCGGACCACGGCGTGACCGAAAGCTACGACCGTCTGGTCATCGCCACCGGTTCGGTCCCCTTCATCATCCCCGTGCCGGGCAAGGAATTGCCCGGCGTGCTCAGCTATCGCGATCTCGACGACGTCAACGCCATGCTGCTTGCCGCGCAGTCGCGCGCCAAGGCGATCGTCATCGGCGGCGGCCTGCTCGGACTCGAAGCCGCTGCCGGCTTGAAGGAACGCGGCATGGACGTCACCGTGCTGCACGTCATGCCGACGCTGATGGAGCGCCAGCTCGACCCGGCCGCCGGTTACCTGCTGCAGAAGGCGGTCGAGGCGCGCGGCATCAAGGTCATGACCAAGGCCAACACCAAGGCCATCGTCGGCGACAGCAAGGTCGAGGGTGTCGAGCTCATGGACGGCACGATCATCCCGGCGACGCTGGTGGTGATGGCCGTCGGCATCCGCCCGAGCACCGCGCTCGCCAAGGACGCCGGGCTGGAGGTCAATCGCGGCATCGTCGTCGACGACCGCATGCGCACCTCCGATCCCGCCATCATGGCGCTCGGCGAATGCGCGGAGGTCGGCGGTCATGTCTACGGGCTGGTCGCGCCTCTCTACGAGATGGCCCGCGTGGCGGCGGCAGGGCTGGCGGCCAGCGAAGACAGGCGCTTCGTCCATTCCGACACGCCGACCAAGCTCAAGGTCACCGGCATCGACCTCTATTCGCTGGGCGACTTCGCCGATGGCGAGGATCGCGAGGAGATCATCCTGCGCGATGCATCCGCCGGTATCTACAAGCGCCTCGTGCTGCAGGACAACCGCATCATCGGCACGGTGCTCTTCGGCGAGACGGGCGACGGCGCCTGGTTCAACGACCTTAAGAAGAAGGCGACCGACATATCGGAGATGCGCGACACGCTGATCTTCGGACAGGCGTTCCAGGGAGGCGCTTCCTCGGACCCTTTGGCGGCCGTTGCGGCACTGGCGGATGATGCGGAAATCTGCGGCTGCAACGGCGTCTGCAAGGGCAAGATCACCGGCGCGATCACAGCCAAGGGGCTGACCGGGCTCGACGACGTGCGCGCCCACACCAAGGCCTCGGCCTCGTGCGGCTCGTGCACGGGCCTCGTCGAGCAGCTCCTGAAGCTCACGTTGGGCGAAGCCTACAATCCGGCGGCGGTGCAGCCGATGTGCGGTTGCACGGGCCTCGGCCATGACGACGTGCGGCGCCTGATCAAGGCGAAGGGGCTGAAGACGATCCCCGCCGTCATGCAGGAGCTCGAATGGAAGACCTCCTGCGGCTGCGCCAAATGCCGGCCGGCGCTGAACTACTATCTGGTCTGCGACTGGCCGGACCAGTATGCCGACGACTATCAGTCGCGCTTCATCAACGAGCGCGTGCACGCCAACATCCAGAAGGACGGCACCTATTCGGTGGTGCCGCGCATGTGGGGCGGCGTGACCAGCGCCAGCGAATTGCGCGCCATCGCCGACGTGGTCGACAAGTTCGAGATCCCGATGGTCAAGGTGACCGGCGGCCAGCGCATCGACATGCTTGGCATCCGCAAGGAGGACCTACCGGCGGTGTGGGCCGATCTCGGCAAGGCCGGCTTCGTCTCCGGCCATGCCTATGCCAAGGGCCTGCGCACGGTGAAGACCTGCGTCGGCACCGACTGGTGCCGTTTCGGCACGCAGGATTCGACCGGCCTCGGCATCCGCATCGAGAAATTCATGTGGGGTTCCTGGACGCCGGCCAAGGTGAAGATGGCGGTGTCGGGATGTCCGCGCAATTGCGCCGAAGCGACCTGCAAGGATGTCGGCGTGGTCTGCGTCGACTCAGGCTACGAGATCCATTTCGCCGGTGCCGCGGGGCTCGATATCAAAGGCACGGAAGTGCTCGGCCTGGTGAAGGGCGAGGATGAGGCGCTGGAGGTGATCGTGGCGCTCGTCCAGATGTATCGCGAGCAGGCCCGCTATCTGGAGCGCATCTACAAATGGGCCAAGCGGATCGGCACCGCCGAGATCAAGAAGCAGATCCTGGACGACGCCGACAAGCGCCAGGCCTATTTCGAGCGCTTCGTCTTCAGCCAGAAATTCGCCCAGGTCGATCCCTGGTCCGAACGCGTCTCCGGCAAGGACAAGCATGAGTTCCGGCCGATGGCGTCGGTGGGGTTTGCGGAGGCGGCGGAATGACGGAGAGGTCTGAGCGAGGCACCCCCCTCTGGCCTGCCGGCCATCTCCCCCGCAAGGGGGGAGATCGGATGTCATCCCGGCTTTCGCCAATCTCCAACGCTGCAGGATTGGGCGGAGCGCCCAAGCTGCCAATCTCCCCCCTTGCGGGGGAGATGTCCGGCAGGACAGAGGGGGGTGCCTGGGCGCATTCCTATCAGCCAAAGACGAGGAATGCCGCATGACCTGGATCGCCATAGGCACCATCGCCGACATTCCTCTGCGCGGCGCGCGGTGCGTCGTCACACCGCAAGGCAAGGTAGCCGTCTTCCGCACCGCCGACGACCAGGTCTTCGCTATCGACGACCACTGCCCGCACAAGGGCGGGCCGCTCAGCCAGGGGATCGTCCATGGCGCGGCGGTGACCTGCCCGCTGCACAATTGGGTGATCTCGCTGGAAACCGGCAAGGCGCTCGGCGCGGATGAGGGCTCGGTCAGGACGATCCCGGTCAAGGTCGAGGGCGAACGGCTCTTCATCGCGCTCGAAGCGCTGGCCTCGAAAGCGGCCTGAGGCATGGAAGAGGCACGCGAGGTGAGGACCACCTGCCCCTATTGCGGGGTGGGCTGTGGCGTGCTGGCCGAGGTCGCCGCGGACGGCACGACGAGCGTCCGCGGCGATCCCGAGCACCCGGCTAATTTCTGCCGGCTCTGTTCGAAGGGTTCGGCTCTTGGCGAGACGCTCGGACTGGAAGGCCGGTTGATGCATCCGGAAGTTCTCGGCAGGCAAGCGAGTTGGGACGAAGCGCTCGACCTCGTCGCCGAAAAGTTCTCGCGGGCGATTGCCGAGCATGGGCCGGATTCGGTGGCTTTCTACGTCTCTGGCCAATTGCTCACCGAGGATTATTACGTCGCCAACAAGCTGATGAAGGGCTTCATCGGCTCCGGCAACATCGATACCAATTCGCGGCTCTGCATGGCTTCGTCCGTCGCCGGCCACCGCCGCGCCTTCGGCGAGGACATCGTTCCCGGCATCTACGAGGATTTCGAGCACGCCGACCTCATCGTGCTGACCGGCTCCAACACCGCATGGTGCCATCCGGTGCTCTACCAGCGCATGCTCGCGGCGCGCAGCGAACGCGGTACCAGGATCGTCGCCATTGATCCCCGCCGCACCGCCACGGCGGGCGAGTGCGACCTGCATCTGGCACTCGATCCGGGCACGGATGTGCTGTTGTTCAACGGGCTGCTGGCGCATCTCGCGCAGGCCGGAAAGATCGATGCCGGCTTCGTTCGCGACCATACATCGGGCTTCGATGCCGCGGCTTCGCTCGCTGGCGCCGACGCGCCGTCGATCGCCCGCGTCGCCAAAGGGTGCGGGCTGGCAGCCGCCGATGTCCAGGCCTTCTACGATCTCTTCGTCGGGACCGGGCGGACCGTCACCGTCTACAGCCAGGGCGTCAACCAATCGGCGCACGGGACAGACAAGGTCAATGCCATCATCAACTGCCATCTCGCCACCGGCCGCATCGGCAAGCCGGGTAGGGGGCCGTTCTCGATCACCGGCCAGCCGAACGCCATGGGCGGCCGCGAGGTGGGAGGTCTCGCCAACCAGCTCGCCGCGCATATGGACTTCGCGGATCCGGCCAATATCGACCGTGTCTCGCGCTTCTGGAAGGCGCCCAACATCGCGCGGCGCGGCGGCCTGAAGGCCGTGGACATGTTCCAGGCGGTCGCCGACGGCCGCATCAAGGCACTGTGGGTGATGGGCACAAACCCGGCCGTCAGCATGCCGGATGCCTCGCGTGTGCGCGCCGCCTTGTCCAAATGCGATTTCGTCGCGGTCTCGGATGTGACGCGCACCGATACCACGCGCTATGCCGACGTGCTGCTGCCGGCCGCAGGCTGGGGCGAGAAGGACGGCACAGTCACCAATTCGGAGCGGCGCCTCTCGCGTCAGCGGCCGTTCCTGCCGCCGCCGGGTGCAGCGAAAGCCGATTGGCGCATCGTTTGCGATGTCGCCGCGCGTATGGGCTTTGGCGACGCCTTCGCCTACCAGTCGCCGGCCGAGATCTTCCGCGAGCATGCCGCGCTCTCCGCCTTCGAGAACGACGGCGAGCGCCTGTTCGATCTCGGCGGCATGGCTGACCTCAGTGATGAAGACTATGCCGCCTTTGCGCCGCGCCACTGGCCCGTGTCGGAGCGGGGCGAGCAGCAGACAAGATTGTTCGCCGATGGCCGCTTCCCTACACCTGACGGCCGCGCGCGCTTCGTGCCGGTGCGGCAGGAGGCTACGGCTTTCGCGGTCGATGGCGACTATCCGCTCGCTCTGAACACCGGTCGGCTGCGCGACCAGTGGCACACGATGACGCGCACCGGGACCGTGCCGCGTTTGATGGCCAACGCGCCGGAACCGGCGGTCGATCTCCATCCGGCCGATGCGGCTGCGCACCGTCTCAAGGACGGCGACCTCGCTCATCTTTCAACCCGCTTCGGCTTCGTCCGCGCCAGGGTGCGCGTGACCGAGGCCCAGCGGCGCGGCCAGGCTTTCCTGCCCATGCATTGGAGCGGGCAGTTCGCGGCCAAGGCCGCGGCTGGCCTCTTGTCCTCACCGGTCACCGATGCGCATTCCGGTCAGCCGGAGCTCAAGCATGTTCCGGTCAGGATCGTACGGGAACAGACCGGATGGGCCGGCGTGCTGATCACCCGCCGCGATCTCAGGCCAACGGGTTTCGTCCACTGGAGCCGGCATGCGGTCGAGGGCGGCTGGGTCTACGAGCTGACCGGGACCGAGCCGCCGGACCAGGGCATTCTTCTGGCGCGCAAGCTGCTCGGCGTCCAGCGGCGGGATCAGCTCCTGGAATACACTGACCGGCACGGGCCCGCCTATCGCGCGGCTGCCATCGACGATGGCGGTGCCATGGCGGAAGCCTTGCTGGTTGCCGCCCCGGACCAGCTGCCGGCGCGCGATTGGCTGGTGTCGCTGCTCGCCAAGCGCCAGCCGCTGTCGGCGACCGATCGCCATGCGCTTCTATCCGGCCGCTCGCCGGTGCCCATGCCTGCCATCGGACGCGTCGTGTGCGCGTGCTTCCATGTCGGCGCGAACCAGCTCGCTTCCGCGGTCGCCGCCGGATGCGACAGTCTGGAGGCGATCGGCTCGACGCTGCGTGCCGGCACCAATTGCGGTTCATGCCGCTCCGAGATCAGGGCGATCATCGATGCCGGCCAGATGCAGGCAGCGGAGTGAGCCGCGTCTGTCACATTCGCCCGGTTCTACCGGTCTTCGACGATCCGCAGATAGGCCGCGGTCACGAACAGCACGATGAAGCCGAACAGGATGCGGCGGCCGCCTTCGGGCATCTGCAAGATGGTGAGAAGCGTGGTCAGCACGGTCAGGATCAGCGCGCCGATGATGGTGCCCGTGTAGCCGCCACGGCCGCCGAAGATCGAGGTGCCGCCGATGACGGCGGCGGCCACCGAAGGCAGCACCAGCGGTTCGGCGAGCGACAGCGAGGGCGCCTTGATCAGGCCGATATAGAGCAGGCCGGTGATGCCGGCGAGCAGGCTGGAGAGGATGTAGAGCGCGGTGATCACCTGCCAGTAGCGGACGCCGGAGAGGCGCGCCGCGCGCTCATTGTCGCCGACGGCGTAGAGCAGCCGGCCGAAGCCGGTGCGGTTCAGCATGAAGACGATCAGCACGGCGACGGGCACGAACAGCAACAGGGCGTTCGGGAAGCCGTAGGTCACCCCGGTGCCCAGCCAGTTAAGGAAATCCGGGATCTTGGCGCCGGAAGCGATGACGGTGCGCTGGTAGACCTGCAGGAAGCCGGTGCCGATCAGGCTGGTGCCGAGCGTCATGATCAGCGGATGGACGCGGAAGACGCCGACGCCGATGCCGTTGACGAGGCCGATCAGCACGGCGGGCAGCATGGCCAGCAGGAAAGCCACCGTCGGATCCTGGTTGACGATCTGCGTCGCCATGATGAAGGCGCTCATCGTCGCCACAGTGCCGACGGAAAGGTCGATGCCGCCGGTGAGCATGGTCATGGTCTGGCAGCCGGCGAGGATCGCCAGCGGGATCGCGAATTTCGCCGTGTTGGCGAGCCAGCGCTCGTTGACGATGCCGGGGCGCAGCACCTGCAGGATCACCACGAGGATGATCAAAAGGATGATCAGCGGGATGAGCGGCCGGTCCGCCATGAAGCGCTTGATGCGGCGGCCGAACGAGACAGGCTGGGGCATGGTCGCGCTGTCGGTCATGGCGTTGCTCCTGCCGGGCGGCTCCGCATGGTGATGAAGGCGCCGAACATCACGACCGCGACCATGATCAAGCCTTCGATGATCGCAGTGACGTTCGGATCGATGGCCAGAAGCGTCAGGTCGGTGCGCACCAGCCGCAGCACGAAGACGGCGATGATCGGTCCGAGCAGGCCGCCCTTGCCGCCGCCAAGCGCGACGCCGCCCAGCACCACCGCGGCGACGCTGGCGAGCAGGTAGGGCCCGGGGATGGGCGCGCCGATGCCGGTGCTTACGGTGAGCGACAGGCCGCCGAGCGCCGCGAACAGGCCGGACAGCGCATAGGCGACGATCCTGGTGCGCGCCACCGGCACGCCGCTGCGGAAGGCGGCGAGCTCGTTGCTGCCGATGGCGTAGATGGAAAGGCCGAGGCGCGAGCGCCTGAGCGGAATCCACACAATGCAGAGGCAGACGACGAGCAGCACCAGCGCCTTGGGAACCCAGGCATCGGCCCAATCCGGCAGGCCGGGGATCGGCACGGTGCCGATGACGCTTGCCTTCAGCCATTCGGCAGCCGCGCCGCCGGGCGCTTCAAGCACAAGCAGGGCGACGCCCTGCAGCACGAACAGCATGGCCAAGGTGACGACGATGTCGGGCACCCGGGTGACGACGATGAGGACGCCGTTCAACGCGCCGAGCACGAACCCCATGGCCAGCACGAAAGGCACGACGAAGAGCGCATATTCCTCGCTGGCGCCATTCATCATCGAGGCGGCGGTGACGCTGGTCAGCGCCATCATGGCGGCGACCGAGAGATCGATGCCGCCGGCGATGACGACGACGGTCTGGGCCGCGACGGCAAAGGCGTAAGGCAGAACCGCCCGCGCCAGCGAACCGAAGTCGCCGCTGCCATAGCCTGGCTGGATCAGCTTGGTGACGACGAACAGAAAGATCAGCAGGGCGAAGAGGCCTGCGACCCAACCCTGGTTACGCAAGAAGCGGCTCATGGCGTGGCCTCGGCGCTCGAACCGGGTTTGACGTCGGCAAGGATGCCGACGTCCGCCTTGGCGCCGCGCGGCAGGCCGTAAGCGGCGCGCATCAGCGCAGGCTCGTCGGCTTGCTCGACCGGGAAAGTGTCGACGACGCGGCCGCCGAAGATGACGATGACCCGGTCGCAGACACGTTGCACCTCCTCCATCTCGGATGTGTAGAACAGCACCGACTTGCCCTGGCCGGCGAGCTCGCGCAGCAGCTTGTAGATCTCCTGCTTGGTGCCGACATCGATGCCGCGCGTCGGGTCGAAGCAAAGGATGGTGCGGGCGTTGGCCGCGATCCAGCGGGCAATCGTCACCTTCTGCTGGTTGCCGCCGGAAAGACGCTGCACTTCGCCCTGGGCGCGGGTATCGATCTGCAATCTGGCGATGGCGCTGGAAACCACCACCTGCTCGCGGCGCATGCGGATCGGTCCCCATTTGCGCAGCGCGGCGCTGAAGGGAAGCGCAATGTTCTCGCGCACCGAGCGCTGCATGGCCAAGGCCTCGGCGCGGTCGCCCGGCACATAGGCGATGCCGGCCTGGATTGCATCGCTCGGATGCGAGAATTTCACCGGCGCGCCGTCGACGTCGATCGTGCCGCCGGTCGGACGGATCGAGCCCGCAAGCGCTGCGAAGAGCTCGTCCTGGCCCTGGCCCTCGAGCGCAAACACGCCGACGACCTCGCCATTGGCGAGATCGAAGGAGACGTCGTTGAGCTTGGTGCCGAGCTGCAGGTTGCGGACCGACAGGCGCGGGCGGCTGCCGGCGGCAACCGCCACATCGTTTGTCGCGCGCGCGGCGACGCGTGTCTTCTCGATGCGGGTGCCGAGCATCATCTCGACTATTCTTTCCTCGACGCCCGGTTCGATGTCGACGACACCGACCGTGGAGCCGTCGCGCAAAACGGTGGCGCGGTCGCAGAGCGCCGAGATCTCGACGAAACGGTGCGAGATAAAGATGACGGAACGGCCGGCGTCGCCCTGGCGGCGCACGACTTCCAGCACCTTCTCGGCGAGGTTCGCGGGCAGCGCCGCGGTCATCTCGTCAAGCAGAAGCACGTCGGGTTCGACGGCCAAAGCACGTGCCAGGTCGAGCACGCGCAGGATGGCCAAGGGGATGTGACGCGCCGTCTCGCGGATATCGAGGTCGGGAATGCCGAGTTCGCGCACCCAGGCGCGGAACGGTTCCACCGGCGTGCCGGTCAGGCGTAGGTTGGACAGGACGTCGAGGTCAGGGATCAGCGCCGGTTCCTGGTAGACCGGCAGCAGACCGGCGCGGCGGGCGGCGGCCGGCGAGCGGACGTCGAGCTGCTGGCCGCGGATCAGGATGCGCCCGGCGTCCGCCTTGAGCGCCCCGGTCAAAATCTTCACCAGCGTCGACTTGCCGGCGCCGTTGGCGCCCATCAGCGCGTGCACTTCGCCCGGCAAAACGGATAGCGAGGCGTTGCGCAGCGCGGCAACCGCGCCGTAGTTCTTCGCTACGCCGGTGGCGTCGAGGAGAGGGCTTTGCGGCAACGGGTTCGTTGTCAAATCGTGTGGTTCTCGTTCCAGAAACTAAATGCAGGCCGCGGCTGAACTCCCCTTCTCCCCTTGTGGGAGAAGGTGTCGCCGCAGGCGACGGATGAGGGGTGCTCCAGCGGAGTGAGACGCTGGCGTTCCCTGGAACACCCCTCATCCGTCTCGGCGCTGCGCGCCGATCCACCTTCTCCCACAAGGGGAGAAGGGGAAGCGCGGCTCGTCGATCCAGGTTACTCGCCCGGGCCCTTGCAGGCGATGATCTGGTCCTTGGTGTAGGTCGTCCAGTCCGGGATCGAGATCGAGACCGGCCATTCGGGGCTGAGCGAGGGGTCGACGACGCTCTTCAGCTTGGCCTTGCCTGCGTCGGTGGCGTTCTCCCAGAGTTCGGGGTTGACCAGCACGGTCTGCTGCGCCGGCTTCTTGCCGTCGAGGATCTGCAGGGCCAGCGTCACGCCGGCACCGCCGATCGAGCCGGGATTGGTGACCGCAGCGCCGACCAGGCCCTTGACGGAGCTCAACTGGCCGACGAAGCCGGCATTGTCGGCGCCGACCACAGGCACCATCGGCGCCTGCTGCTCGACCAGCGCGTCGACGATGACGTTGTCGATGCCCGAAGTCCAGATGCCGTTGATCGGGGTGCCGGTGGCGAGGAAGGAGAGGATCTGCTGCTTGGCCTGGTCCTGCTGCCAGCCGGTGAACACTTCCTGCGCGACCTTCACGTCGGGGAACTCGGCCAGCGCCTTCTTGAAGCCTTTGTCGCGATCAGAGTCGGCCGAAGCGCCGGCGGCGCCGCGCATGTAGAACACCTCGCCTTTGCCGCCCATCTGCTGGAACAGCCACTTGGCGCCGAGATAGGCATATTGTTCCTGGTTGTTGGAGATGATGTAGGCGGACGGCTCGGTCACTGCCTGGTCGACGGCGACGACGACGATGCCGGCCTTGGTGGCTTCCTCGAGGCCCGCCTTGATGCCGGCCGGATCGGCCGGGTTGACGACGATGGCGTCGACCTTGGCGCTGATCAGGTTGCGGATGTCCTCGAGCTGGCCGGCGGCGTCGGTGTTGCGGTGGGCAATGTTGAGCTTCGCCACCTCGCCCGAAGCGAGCGCCTGCGCCTTCATCGCGCAGATCATCTCCTCGCGCCAGCCGTTGCCCTGCACGGTGTTGGAAATGCCGATCGTGTACTTGCCGGCGGCGGTCGAAACGCCCGCCGAGGCGAGCAAGGCCGCGCCGGCAAGGAGCGACGCCACGGTCAGATGTCTTTTCATTTCAGTACTCCTCCACATTGATCTTTTCCGTTCAGTTCAGTTCCAGGGCTCCGACGCGGTCGGAACCAAGCTCTCCTCATTTGATGAAGGGGCGCAGCACGTCGCGGGCAAGCAGGAAGCCGCGCTTGACCTTTTCATCCGTCCCCTCGAAGCGCCGGTCCTCATGCTCGATGATGACCGGCCCGTCATAACCGGCCCGGTAGAGGCCCGAAAAAATCCTGCTCCAGTCGATATCCCCAAGCCCCGGCATGCGCGGCACCTGCCAGCCTATGCCAGCCGAAAGGATTCCGCGCTCGTACAAACCATCATGATCAATCATCAGGTCCTTGGCATGCACATGCAGCATGTTCTTGCCGAACTCGCGGATGAAGCGCTCCTTGTCGATCATCTGCCAGACGAGGTGCGAGGGGTCGAAATTCATGCCGACGTCGCCGCCCCAGGCCTCGAGGATGCGGCGCCAGACATAGGGCGAGTAGGCAATGTTGTGCCCGCCCGGCCATTCGTCATAGCTGAAGATCATCGGGCAGTTCTCGAAGGCGAGCTTCACGCCATGCTCGCGCGCATGGGCGATGATCGCCGGCCAGACTTTTTGGGCGTCTTCCCAGTTGGCGTCGATAGTCTTCGAGGCGTCGCCGCCGCAGAAGGTGTTGACGAGCGGCACACCCATGTGGCTCGCCAGCACGATCACCTTCTTCAGGTGGTCGATCACCGCTTGGCGATGCGCTTGATCGGGATGCAATGGATTGGGGTAGAAGCCGAGGCCGGAGATGGTCATGCCCCGGCCGGCGAGCTCGGCGGCGATGTCCTTGGCCTGTGCCGCCGAGATGTCGACGTCGATATGGCTGGTGCCGGCATAGCGGCGGCTGGCTCCGGACGTCTTCGGCCAGCAGGCGATTTCCAGTGCCTCGAAACCGACAGAGCGCGCCCAGTCGACGACCTCGCCGAGCGGCGTATCCGGAAACGGTGCTGTCAGCAGTCCAAGCTTCATGTTCCCTCCCAATTCCCAACTATGCAGATCGAGCCGGCTGCTTCAACCGCGCATCGGTTGGCCCAGCGCAGACTTGTCTGACAAAGCCCATCGGATCGCCCCAAAGCAGGCCGTCGAGCCCAGCGACGACATGGGCCCGGAATGTCGCGTTGGCGGCCAGGGACGGGTCGAAAATGGCGTCGATCGCAAGGATCGCATCGACAAGCGCCTTGCTGTCCGAACCGATGCGGTCGGCGATCGCCGCAATCTTGTCGGCAAAGGGGTCGGACACCTGCCAGGCGCGGCCGAAACGCGCGGATGCCTTGATGAGATAGGCCATCCAGCCGGCGACGGGGACTGAGAGCAGCGTAATGCTCTCGCCCTTCGCCAGGCGGTCGCGGATCGGGTTGAGCAGGCGCTGCACGATCTTCTGCGAGCCGTCGGTGGCGATCTGGTGGTTGCGATGGCGGATCGCCGTGTTGGTGAGGCGCGACAGGCTTTGCTCGATATAAGCAGCAGGCGCAATGCCGGACACCGGCATCAGCGTCGGCAGGGTTTCCTCGGTCAGCATGCGGCGGACGAAACGGGCCAGACGCGGGTCGGCGATCGTCTCGAACGTGTGCTCGAAGCCGCCCAAAACGCCGAGATAGCTGAGCGTCGTCTGGGCACCGTTCAGCACCCGCATCTTGAGATGCTCGAAGGGCGTGACATCGTCGACGAAGGTCGCGCCGACGCGGTCCCAGCGCGGCACACGGCCGGCGAAGCGGTCCTCGATCACCCATTGGCGGAAGCGCTCGCCCACCACCACGGCGCCGTCGCGGTAGCCGAAGCGTTGCTCGACCGTATCGATATCGGCCTCGGTCGTCGCCGGTGCGATGCGGTCGACCATGGCCGAGGGAAAAGCGACATTGGCCTCGATCCAGTCCGCCAGCCTCCGGCCGCGCCGCTCGGCGAATGTGCGCACGACGTTGCCGAGGATGATGCCGTTGGTCGGGATGTTGTCGCAGGACAGAAGCGTCACCGGCCGGCGATGCGTGGCCATGCGCAGCTCCAGCGCCCTTGCCAGGATGCCGGGCACACTGCGCGGCGTTTCGGGATTGGCGAGATCGTGGACGATATCGGGATGGTCGAGGTCGAGCGCGCCATTCGACGGGATGTGGCAATAGCCCTTCTCGGTCACCGTCATGGTGACCATCTCGATGTCGGACGAGGCGAGCACCTCCAGCGCCGGCGCCGCATTGTCCTGGCTGTCGACGACGCGCGCGATGCTGCCGATGATGCGCGCCTCGACCTCGTCGTCCTGACGAATGAGCCGCGTGTAGAGGCCGTCCTGTTTGCCGAGCGTGTCGTCAAGCAAAGGCGGCCTTATGTTGATGCCTACCAATCCCCAGCGGCCGAAATCCTTGGCCAGGAGGTCGTCGGTGTATTCGGCCTGATGGCAGCGGTGGAAAGCGCCGACGCCGATATGAGCCATGCCCGGCTTCAGCGCGGCGCGATCGTAAGCCGGCCTGCGGACCTCCGACGGCAAGCGTTCCAGCAGGGCTGGGCTGAAGTTCTCGGCGCTCACCGGTTGGCTCCGATCACCCATTGCTCCTGGTCGATCAGCGCGCCGGTCATCGGGCCGGCCGCGTCGGAAAGCAGGAAGACGGCAAGATTGGCTATGTCGTTCACGGAGAACAGCCGGCCGAAGGGCTGTGTCGCGTTTGCGGAGTCGAGCCAGCCCGGACCCTGGCCGAGAGTCTCAGCCTGCATGACGCGTTCGGCCGGCGTGTCGGTCCAGCCGACATTGATGCCGTTGACGCGGATGCGGTCGAAGCGGTGGGCATTGGCGGCGTTCTTGGTCAGCGTCGCCAGCGCGCCCTTGGTGGCGGAATAGACGGCCAGCTCCGGCGAGCCGCAATGTGCGTTGATCGACAGGATGTTGACGATCGAGCCGCCCTGGCCGCGCTTCTTCATGTCGGCGATCGCCGCCTGCATCAGGAAGAAGGGCGCGCGGGCATTGACGGCAAACAGCGACGACCAATCGTCGAGCGTGGCATCGACGAAGGAAGCGCGATCGGTCAGGCCGGCGGCGTTGACCAGGCCGTCGATGCGGCCGAAGTGGGAAATGCAAAATTCCACCAGCCGCGCCGGCGCAGCGGGGTCGGCGAGATCGGCCGGAACAATGACTGTCGGGGTGCCCATCCGCGAAATAGCCGCCGCAGCCTCTGCGCCGCGCAACTTGTCACGACCGGTAATGACGAGACCTTCAGCGCCGGAGCGCGCAAGCGTCTCCGCGATCGCCCGGCCGATGCCTTGCGTCGCGCCGGTGACCAGCATCACCTTGCCGTCAAGACGAACCTCCATTCCTCCTCCCGGAACAAAGTTTCCATTTTTTCAAATATGGAATGATAGTTCTCTTTAGTCAATCGTCCCGGTCAGCCTGTCCGCCGCTCGACCACGCCGTGGACCAAAGCCATGCCGACCGCCAGCGAAGCGGCAAGCGACCGGAAGCCGGCGAAATCCTGCTCGACCACTTCCAGCCAGGTGTCTGAGAGCTTCACCAGCGGTGAGAAGGTGCTGTCGGTGATGGTGACAATGCGTGCCTTGCGCTCATGCGCGACGGCGACGAGGTCAGGCGTGATCGAATTGTAAGGGCTGAAGGAGATGGCAAGCACCGCGTCGCGCGGCGTGATGCAGCCGACCTGGTCGAGTGCCGTCGAGCCGACATTGTCGACCAGCACGTTGCGCACGCCCTGCTGCGAGAGCGTCAGCGACAGATAGGTGGTGACGGGAAAGGCGCGCTTGCTGCCGATCACATAGATCAGCTCCGCCGCCGCCAGATGATCGATCATCGTCTCGAAACTGTCGATGTCGAACCCATTGCCGATGCGGCCGAGCGAGGCTTGGCACGCACCGACCATGCCGCCGAGGAAATGCAGGTTCGCATTCGGCTCCGGGGCTTTCTCCTGGTTGCCTTGCGTGTCCGGCCAGGAGCCCTTCATGCGGTCCTTGAACAGGAGCTGGAAATCGGAAAAACCGGAATAGCCGAAGATCTGCGCGAAGCGTACCAGGGTCGAGGGCTGCACGCCGGCCTGGTCCGCCACCTGCGCGATCGTGCCAAGCGCCACTTCGCTCGGATGCTGCCAGAGGAAGATCGCCACCTGGCGGAGCCGTTTCGGGAAATGCACGGTGCCCGACGAAAGCACCGCCCGCAGCTCTTCATAGGTTTGCGGCTTGGTGTAGCCAAGTGCTGCCAGCGATCGGCTCCGTTTTCTCGCCGCCGTCTCCAGGCTGTGTGCAGACGGCTCGTCGGCCGCCTTGCCGCGGCCGCTCATAGGGTATGCCTCATTGTGACCCCAACCATCGGATGCGTCATCCGATCCCTGCCCTTCGGATGCGGTCCATCATCTGGACCGAGGGTAAAAAGCTAACGCGGCACAATCGTTTTACAAAACAAAAAATAGAAATATCATTCGAAAATAACAGTGCCAGTCACGACATCCGCACCGACCGGCATATCGAACCTCAGGGAGAATAATCGCAATCATGGTCTACGCAACCGCTGATGGTACGTCGCGCCAACGTCTTCGGGTCGGCATGGTCGGCGGCGGCCGCAATGCCTTCATCGGCGCCGTGCACCGGCTGGCGATGCGGCTCGACGACCAGATCGCGCTGGTCGCCGGCGCGCTGTCGTCGGATCCGGACAATGCCGCGGCCTCCGCCGCGGAGATCGGCATCGCGCCCGAGCGCAGCTATGCCGACTACCGCGCCATGGCGAAGGCCGAGGCGGCACGGCCGGACGGCATCGAGGCGGTGGTCATCGTCACGCCCAACCATCTGCACGCGCCGGTCGCCACCGCCTTCCTCGAAGCCGGCATCGACGTGATCTGCGACAAGCCGCTGTCGACGACGCTTGAGGAGGCTGAGGCGCTGGTGGCGCTGACGCGAGCGAGACAGCGCCGTTTCGTTGTCACGCTCAACAACACCGGCTACGCCATGGTGCGCCAGGCGCGCGAAATGGTGGCGGCGGGCGAGCTTGGCCGCATCGTGTCGGTGCACGGCGCCTATATCCAGGACTGGCTGACCAAGCCGATCGATGCCGAAGGCCAGAAACAGGCCGAGTGGCGCACCGATCCGGCGCGCGCCGGCCAGTCGGCGGTGCTCGCCGATATCGGCGTGCATGCCTTCAACCTGGCAAGCTTCGTCTCCGGTTTCGAAGCCGAGGCGGTTTCCGCGGACCTGTTCACCGCGGTGCCGGGGCGGCGGCTCGACGACAACGCGCATGTGCTGCTGCGCTGGAGTGGCGGAGCGCGGGGCACGATCCTCGCCAGCCAGACCTCGCCCGGCCACTACAACGACCTTTCGGTGCGCATCTACGGCGAGAAGGCCGGGCTCGAATGGTCCGGGTCACGGCCGGAGGAATTGCGCTTCTCGCCCTATGGCGAGGAGACGCGCACGCTGGTGCGCGGCGGCCACGGCTCGACGGCGGAAGCACGGCGCGTCTCGCGCATGCCGGCCGCGCATCCGGAAGGCTATATTGAGGCCTTCGCCAACTTTTATCGCGACGCCGCCGACATTATTCGCGCGCATCGCTCGGGCGGAACGGTTGATGCCGCGCGCGTGGCGCAGGTGCCCGACGTGGTCGACGGCGCGCGCGGCGCGAAATTCGTCGCGGCGGCGGTGGAGTCGAACGCGGCGGGTGGGGCGTGGACTCCCGCCCGGTTTCCCTGAGGCACGCGACGCCTTGCCGCGAAGGATACCCGCCCGAGATCAAGATTCAACTTGCGACGCGCAACCGACGAGACCGAACGAAGCTTTTCAGCCCTTCGGGATCCATCGCGTGCCCGAATGCGTAGCCTTGCAATATGTCACAGCCTAGCCCCTTGAGCAAACGTGCGTGCTTCATCGTTTCCACGCCTTCGGCAATGATCTCGATACCCAAGGATTTGCCGATTTCGATGATCGAGGAGACGACTTGCCTTTGCTGGGGCGAGTTTACGATAGGGTCCACCAGCTGGCGATCGATCTTAAGGCGGCGCGGCTGCAATTTGAGCAGACTGACAATGGACGCATAGCCGGTGCCAAAATCATCGATCTCGATGTCGATGCCGAGTTGCTTGATCTGCTCGACATTCCACGTGACCAGATCGTCATTGTCGTCGAGGAAGATCGACTCGACGAGCTCAAAGGAAAAAGTTCCCTTCCTGATGTTGAGGGCCCGCAGACTCTTCAGGAGCTCCTCGTCCTGCAGGCGCCGCGCCGAAACGTTGACCGACACGCGCGGAATGCCGATTTTCTCGCCGGACCACGCTTCGAAATCCAATAGCGATTGCTGGAGGACTTTCCTGTCTATCACCGAGACGACATTCAGTTCTTCGGCAATCTTCAGGAAAACGTCAGGTGCCAGAATTCCCCGCTCTGGATGTTTCCACCGCGCAAGCGCTTCAACTCCAACGATCTCCAGCGTCTTCGCGTCAAATTGAGGCTGGTAGTATGCGACGAATTCGTTTCGCTCGAGACCGGCCAGAATCTCGTCGGCTATTCTCTTTGCGTTGACGATTTCGCTTTGCAGTTCGCCGCTGAAAAATTCATGTCGGTTGCGGCCGCGCCGCTTGGCCCGGTAGAGGGCGATGTCGGCGTTGACCAGCAACTGCTTGGCATCGGCGTCTTTGCCATTGTCGATGGCAATTCCGACGCTGACGCCAAAACGACATTGGTTGCCGTGGTAGTAAACGGGCTTGCGCATCTCATCGATAATGCGGTCGGCGAGCTCGGCCGCCTGGCCGACATCGTCACGCACCGTGCAGAGCACGATGAATTCGTCCCCTCCAATTCGGGCGACGAACCCGCGATCGCCGACATTGGACTGCAGAACGGATGACGCATGCACCAGCATTGCATCGCCCGCCGCGTGCCCCAGCGTATCGTTGATGTGCTTGAAACGGTCCAGATCGACGTGAAGCAGCGCTGCATAGCCGCCATTCAGCCTGGCTTTTGCCGTATAATCCTCCAGCACCTGGTCCAGGTAACGCCGATTGGGCAAATCCGTCAGCGAATCGTGCAAGGCGACGTGTTCTATGCGCGCCTTGGCAGATTCAAGTTCCGTATTTTTTGATTCAGTCAGCTGTTTTGCGCGAACCAGATCGGTGTTCAGCAAAACGTCTGCCGTCACGTCCCACTCCGCGCCGACCATTCGCGGCGAATTGTTTGCAGCCTGGTAGAAGATCGCCCTGGAGCGGACGTGACGAATTTCGCCGTCGGGACGAACAATCCGGTATTCCGACGAATAGGTGCTCCGCCCGGCCGCGGCCTTGTCGAAATCTGCAAGCGCACCGGGCAGATCGGCAGGATGAATGGCTCCGGCCCAGTCCGGATATCCACGGGCCCCGCCATCAGCCTCTCTACCGTATATTTCGTTGACGCGATCGTCCCACGCAAGGTGGTTGGTTTCGAGGTCGTGCTCCCACACTCCGATTGCCGACGCCTCCAGAGCCAGTTCCAGCCGTCGCGACAGCCGGTTCAGTTCCCAGTAGTTACGCTGTCTTTCATTGATCAGGCGGCCGGCCACCAGGAAAGGAATCAAAATCAGCGCCGCTGCCGCCGCCATGATCGCCCGGAGTCGCCAGGCGTTGGTGGGGACGGAGGGCCAACCGCCCTTGGGAATCGCAGCGATCTGCCAGGAGCCCGATGGAAAAAGAACGTCGGCCATCACCGGATCGCTTTTGACGACCCGTTCGTCACCGAAGAACTGCACTCCCTTCGCGCCAAGGGAGTCTTTGCCGATGAGGGCGATGTCAATCCCAAGATCCTTGTCGAGAAGACCGCTCGCCTGGTAGAGGCGCTGCACGTCGACGACAGCGGAAACGATGCCCCAGAACCGTTCGGTGTTGCCCGCGCTTTTCACGAATACCGGAAATCGCCCGATGAAGGCCTGTCCTCCTTGGGCCAATTCGACAGGGCCGGCAAGAACAAGCCTGCGCTCGTCGCGCGCACGCAGTGCCGCCGCACGTTGCTGGTCGTTCTTGCGATAATCGAGGCCGATGGCCTTCTCGTTGCCGGCCATCGGGTACATCAAGGAAATGACCAGGTCGGGCGCGCCGGCAATATTGCGAAGCTGGGACTCTTCATTGAACAGTCTGCTCGCAAGCTCAGCGAAACGTTGTTGTCCCATGTAGGGTTCGGTCGAGACTGCCGCGACCAGTCCTCGCGCCAGCTGGAGGTTGCCGTTAATCTTCCCTTCGAGCTTGGCGCGAACGACATTAACCTTGGCCAGGACGTCCGCGCGGGTGACCTGATCCGAAACGAGCTTGTTTTGATGGTCAACGAGCACCGCGCAAAGGGCAATAACCGCAACCGCGATCGCCGCCGGAATCCTCGCCGGTGAAAAGACGCCCCCCTTCACGCGGGCGAACATATCGGCGAAAAAAGCCAATAAAGCGAGGTTCCCTTTGCTTGTCAGGCTCTCTAAGCGAGCCTCGTCAAGGGAATATTAGTTCGCAATAACTTAATTTTGGCCTTCACGGTCTCTGAAAATTTTCCACCTTCGGACACCGTCTCCCGGAGAACGCGCCACCATTAGTGCGTTTCACCGTTTCACGGAAACGGCGAAAACGCACTATCTTCTTGTTTTTGTGCAATTCCGGACGGAAAACCGATCACACTTTTCCTGGAATTGCTCTAGTGGCTGTCGACCTTCTTTTGGACGATCCGGTACGTCCCGACGCCGCGCTTGGTTGCTCCAATCGAATAAGCCATCGGAATCTTGGGAGCGTTTTCAGGCAAGCCGTACATATCCTTGCCGGCCCTTACCGCGAATGAAAAGTGCTTCCAGGAAACCGTGTCGTGCTCGTTGAGAAAATCGAGCGTCAGCCCCGCTGCGATCAGGGCGTTTACCACGTCGCTGATTGGATGGATCCACTCATAGTAGCGAGGGTGCTTCAAGGCGCGCTCATCGCCGGTATAGGTCAGCTTCTCGTTCCAGACCAGCGGCCGTGCTACAGGCGTTCGCCAATCGTCCTTCAACTCGAGCGCAGCAGCCTTGCGATTGCACTGGAACATCAAGGGGTGGCCCTCGGCCATATAGAGCCGGCCGCCGGGCCGTAGAAGACCGGCGACCACCCGGCCCCAACGGAAGACATCGTCGAGCCAGTTCACCGACCCCCAGGTGACGTAGACGATGTCATAGGTCCGGTCGAGCGCTTCGACGGCCTCGTACAGCGGCGCTTCCACGAAGCGGACGTCGCTGCCCGCCTTGGAGGCGAAATCTCGCGCCGCCGCGATGGCCCGTGGTGAAAAGTCCAGGCCTGTCACGCTGCCCGCGCCGAGATTTTTCAGGCTGATCGTGTCGAGCCCGATGTGACATTGCAGATGGACGATGTCCTTGCCGAAAATGTCGCCAACCTCGCGCGTTTCCAATTCATAGAGGTTGGATCCACCAGCCAGTACATTCTCGATGCGATAGCTGCCGGTTCGGTCGGTCGCGTGCAACTCGGCGCGATCGTCCCAATTCAGGAGATTCGCATCCAGAAACGGTTCCAAATTGCCCCCGATCTCAGCCGCCGCAAGGTTAACAGCTGGTTAATAGACATTGCAGCGAGAGGGCGTGAGCGTCAATCCCGGATCGCAGCTGGCGCGGTGCCAGGCAGTCGGCGACATGCTTGGAGTTGCGCATCGTGGGAATGCCGCGCAGGCTAACCCTCGCGCGCACCGTTCTGGTGGAGAAGTCGACGCGGCCCTCGCGGCGCAGGTGCCGGACGTGGTCGACGGCGCGCGCGGCGTGAAGCTTGTCGCCGCGGCGGTGGAGTCGAGCGGGGCGGGCGGTGCGTGGACGCTGGCGCGGTTCGCCGCTTAGCTCGCGGAGCTATAGCAACCGCAGCCGCCGGTCGATGAGCCGGAACAAACGCTCATCGTCGACCTCGGTGATGACGTGAATCGGTGAGCCGTTGCCGTTTTCGACAGCGCACGTGCGGCCGTATGCGCCCGACTGATCCAGGTCGACGTCGATGACGGCATCGACGCCCTCGAACAGAGTCGGATCGATGAGGAAAGCGGTCACGCAGGGGTCGTGCAGGCTGGCGTCGCCGCTGCCGTAATAGCGCATCATGGCGATGGCTGTTTTCATAAGCGGGCTGGCGTCACGTTCAAGCTCTTCGAAGCGCGCCTTGGTCAGCGTCGCGTGGCGCGTCACGTCGAGGCCGAACATGGTCATCGGAATGCCGGACGACAGCACCACCTGCGCCGCATGCGGATCGATCCAGATGTTGAATTCGGCATCGGTGGCGGTGTTGCCCGGGCTAAAGGCGGCGCCGCCCATGAACACGATTTGCTTGATCTTGGCAGCGATGGAGGGTTCCTTGATCAGCGCCAGCGCGATGTTGGTCATCGGGCCGATCGGGCAGAGCGTGATCTCGCCCGGCTCGCGTAAGATCGTGTCGATGATGAAGTCGACGGCGTGCTGGCCCTGGATCGGATGCGTGGCATCGGGCACGCCGAGATCGCCAAGCCCGTCAGTGCCGTGCACCGAGGCGCCGCGTTGCACGCGCGGCAGGACGATCGGCCGGCTGCAGCCGGCATAGACCGGAACGTCCTGCCGGTTGGCCATGGCGGTAACGCGCAAGGCGTTGCGGGTCGTCAGCGGCAGCGAGACGTTACCGATGACTGTCGTGATGCCGACGAGTTCGATCTCGTCGGGGGATGCGAAGGCCAGAAGCAGTGCAATGGCGTCGTCCACGCCGGGGTCGCAATCGATGATGATTTTGCTCTTGGCCATGTGTGACAAGTCCATTCTGTTTGTGCAGTAACAAGGGCCATCCGGTCGGGATGGCCCTCGTCGTGAAGGGCGCCGCGGCGCTTACTTCAGCAGTTCGTTGGTGTAGTATTTCGAGGCGGGAAGGACTTCCTTGATCTGGTCGGTGTCCTTCAGCGCCTGGGCGATCGGCAGCCAGTTCTTGTCTTCCTGCATCATGTAGCCGGTGTCGCCCTTCATCAGCGCGGCGGTCAGCTTCCAGCCGGAGACGTTGTAGGCGAGGCTGCCGCCTTCCGGATAAGCCTTGGTGAACATCTCGGCCGCTTCTTCCGGATGCTCAGCGGTCCATTCGGTCGCCTTGATGGTGGCGCGCATCCACTTCTTGGCGACATCGCCATGCTCGGCCAGATAGGCGGTGGAGGCGGTGTAGGTCCAGACTGGCACGTCGGGCGCACCAGCGGCCTTGCCGACGAGGCTGGTCGGGTCCTTCTTCAAGGTTTCCTGCACCTGCGGCACCAGATAGTTCTCGGTGTTGGTGGCGATGTCGATCTTGCCGGCGAGCAGAAGGTTGGTGTCGGAATCCTGCGCTATGATCAGCTTGACGTCGTCCTCGGTCAGCTTGGCCGCCTTGAGCACGAAGGGCATCATCGCCTTGGTCCAGGAGTCGGTGTAGATGGCGATCGACTTGCCTTTGAGGTTGTCGAGCGAGAGCGGCTCGCCGGGGCGGCCGAACAGCCCCCAATTGTTGCTCTTGGTGTAGAGGCCGATCGAGGTGATCGGGATGCCTTGCGCGGCGCCGAAGACGACGTCGGTGGTGGCCTCGAAGCCGATCTCGGCCTGGCCGACGGCAAGCAGTCGCGCGGTGGTCTGCGAGTCCGGCGGGAAGATCACATCGACCTTGATGCCCTCGGCTTCATAGAAGCCCTTCTGTTGGCCGACGAGCGTCGGGATCAGCTCGAAGTCGGCGCTGGGCCAGTCATAGACGAAACGGACCGTCGTGAGATCGGCGGCGGCAGCGGGCGTCGTACCGAATGCGGCGCTGAGCGCCAGCAGGCCCGCGCCGGCAAGCAGCATCCTGGAAAAGGTCGTGTGCATTCAAATTCCTCCTGATTTGTTTTGGGTTTGTCGAAGACTGGTGCCAGGCTCACCTGGCGGTGCTCCCCCGAGGGGGCTTCCATTGCGCCCATGCGGGAGCCGTGGAACGCGAGCGCCATGGCGTCATCAGCACTTCCAGGCCGAACACGAGCAGGAAGGAGCCGACACCGATGATGGTCAGCAGAAGCATGGCGGCGTAGACACCGGCCGTGTTCATCTGCGCGTTGGCGGTAAGCAGATAGGTGCCGAGACCCTGCTTGGACGAGGCGGTCCATTCGCCGATGACGGCGCCTGTCACCGCGTAAGTCGCGCCGATCTTCAGCCCCGAAAACAGCGGGCCGATGCAGGCAGGCAGCTTCACGATGGCAAAGGTGCGCAGGCCGCTGCCGCCCATCAGGCGAGCAAGGTTCAGCATGTCGCGGTCGACCGAAGCCAGCCCGTCGAGCACGTTGACGACCACGGGGAAGAAGACGATCCAGGCGACGATGATCAGTTTTGGGGTGATGCCGAAGCCGAAGATGATGACCAGGGGAGCGGCGATGGCGACGATCGGGACGGCCTGCGAAATGATCAGCGCCGGCATCACCAGCCGCTGCACCACGCGGATCTGGCCCATCGCCAGGGCAAGCAGGAAGCCGATGAGGGCGCCGAGCAGGTATCCGATCGCGGTTTCATGCAGGGTCTGGCCGGTCAGCACCGAAAGCCTGGGCCAATTGTCGAAAAGCGTCGAGAACGCCAGAGTCGGCGGCGGGATGACATAGGGCGGAAGCCCGGTCACCCAGACCAGCGCCTGCCAGGTGGCCAGGATCAGCACCATGGCCACGACCCAGATCATGAACGGCCCCGCGGCCGCTCCAAACCGTGTGTTCATTGCGGTGACCTTCCTGCGATCAGTGGTAGAGGTGCTGCATGATCTGCCGCTTCAGGCCGACGAAGGTGTCGGTCGTCAGCACTTCGAGCGGCCGTGGCCTCGGAAGGTCCACGGTGAGTATCTCGGCGATGCGGCCCGGGCGAGGGGTCATGACCACGATGCGGTCGGCGAGATAGATCGCCTCATCCACGTCGTGTGTGACGAACAGGATGGTGCGGTTGAGGTCGCGCCAGAGCTGCAGCAGCCATTGCTGCATACCGAGCCGCGTCTGCGCGTCGAGCGCCCCGAACGGCTCGTCGAGCAGCATCATCTCACGGCCGGCGGCGATGGTGCGCATCATGGCGACGCGCTGGCGCATCCCGCCCGAGAGCGCATGCGGATAGTGGTTGAGGAAATCGCCGAGGCCGTAGCGGCGGGCGAGGTCCGCTGCCTCGGCCTTGTCCCGCGCAGTGGCGCCGCGCGTCAGCGAGGCGCCGAGCGTGATGTTGCCGAGCACGGTGCGCCAGGGCAGCATCAGATCCTTCTGCAGCATGTAGCCGACCTGGCCGGGCCGATCGCTGACATCCTGCCCATCCAGCACGATCTTTCCGGATGTCGCCGTGAGCAGCCCGGAAACGACGTTGAACAATGTGCTCTTGCCGCAGCCGGACGCGCCGAGGATGCAGACAAATTCGCCTTCGGCTACGTCGAGGCTGACATCGTTCAGCGCGATCGCCGAGCCGAATTTGACCCCGAGATTCTTGATGGACAGTTTGATCGAAGGCGATGCCTGACGCCTGGCGGCAGCCCCTTCACCAACGATTCCTGGCACACTCGTTTGTCCCATTCAGAGTTCCTTTTTGATGCAGGCGAGTCCGTCTCGAAAAATGGCATGAGTTCACCGTCACGAACCCGAGAGATCCCGAGGACGTCGATGGCAACCAGACAGAGCCGCTGATCTGCAAAAATAGCGGATAGCTCACGCAGGTAAACGTTTACCTATCCATCTAATGAAGGGTTGTCAATTCCACGGCCAATGCTGTCGATCACGCGTCCCCGTTTCTCGAAATCGAGATATGTGTTAAGTGCGGCCGATGATGCGACGGCGGCTGGAGACGGGCTGTCGCCGGTCGAGGCGGCGAGGGAATGTGGCAACGACGATCAAGGATATCGCCAGGCAGGCCGGCGTATCGGCTGCCACGGTTTCAAAGGTTCTCAATCGGAAAGATCAGTTCATAAGCGAGGAGACCCGGGAAAAGATCTGGTCGCTCGTCAAGGAACTCGACTACACGCCCAACTCCATCGCGCGCTCGCTGATCACGCGCAGCTCGCGCGTCATCGGCATCATCGTGCCGGACATCCTCAACGCCTATTTCACGGAACTGGTCCGCGCCTGCGATCAGGCCGCCCGCGAACGCGGCTATTCGACGATCCTGTGCAATTCCGACAGCGACCCCGCGAAGGAGACGTCGCATCTGACCTTCCTCGCCAGTCACGGCGTCGACGGCATCGTGCTTGCCGCGAGCGATCTCATTCCGGATGCACGGCTTCTGGAAAAGCTGAGGATCCCCTTGGTATCGATGGACCGCGAAGTGCCTGACCTCGATTGCCTCGCCGCGCGCATCGATACGGACTACGAGACAGGAGCCTATCTGTCGGCCAGCCATCTGATCCGCAACGGACATCGGCGCATCGCCTTTGTCAGCGGCAACCCTTTGGCCTCGAACACCAGGATCAGGCGGGCTGGTTTTGAGAGAGCCCATTGCGAAGCAGGCCTCCCGGTCGATCCCGATCTCATCGAGTGCGGCGCGTTCAATCACCGCTTCGGGCTGATGGCGACGCGCACGCTGCTCGACCGCACGCGCTTCACCGCCATGTGCTGCATGAGCGACATGCTGGCGATGGGGGCGATGGTGGGGCTGCGCGAACACGGCCTGAGCGTTCCTGACGACTGCGCGGTGATGGGCTTCGACAACATATACATAGCCCCGCTTCTCGTGCGGCCGCTTTCGACGATCGAGCGGCGCATTTCGGAAGCCGGCTCTCTGGCCATCGGCGCGATGATCGATTTTCTCGACGACCCCGAGCGTCCACGCCGGACTGTCCTGATGGAGCCGACCGTGATCCTGCGAGAGACCACGTGACTGGCTTGTGACTTAGCCCTTGATCGCAGAGCCCACGATCGAATCGACGAAGAAACGCTGCAGGAAGACGAAGAGCAACAGTGGCGGCAGCACGGCGAGTGTGGCGCCGGCCATGACCAGGCCCGTGTTGAGCGCGCCTCTGTTGTAGCTGAGCAGCCGGCTCAGGCTGATGACGATCGGATAGGCGTCGGCATTGCCCTGCAGCACGGTGAGCGGCCACAGATAGCTGTTCCAGTGATAGACGAAGGCGAACAGCGCCAGCGCCGCGATGGCCGGCGCGACGCTCGGCGCCACGATCTTGTAGAGGATAAGCAGCTCGGAGGCGCCGTCCATTCGGGCGGCGTCGATCAAATCGTCCGGCACGCCGGCGATGAACTGACGCATCAGGAATATGCCGAAAGCGTTGGCGAGGTTGGGCACGATGATGCCGGCGAGACTGGCGCTCAGCCCTATCGAGCCGACCATGCGGTAGAGCGGGATCAGCGTCACGATCGGCGGCAGGAACATGGTGGCGATCAGCAGCGAGAACAGCAGCGAGCGGCCAGGGAAGGAATATTTGGCAAAGGCATAGCCGGCCATCATGCTGGTGACCAGGATGCCGGCCGTGGTGATCGAGGCGATGACAAAGGAATTCCACATCGAGCGTCCAAGACTGATGACGCCGGCGACCTTGCCATAGGCCTCAAGGGTCGGCGTGTGCGGGATCCAGACCGGCGGCACCTGCATGGTCTCGGCCGGCGTCTTCAGGCTGGACAGCACCATCCAGGCGAGCGGGAAGGCGGAGGCGACGGCCACCAGAAGCATTGCGGTCGCAAGCAGCGCCTTGCGACCCGACGGGCGCTTGCGGGCAAGCGATCGGGCAGCCGCGTTCATTCGCTGTCCTTGCGGTTGCCGAAGGCAAACAGCGCCGAAACGCAGACGATCAGCGAGACCATCAGCATCACCGCCATCGCCGAGCCCAACCCGCCCTGCGCGCGTTCGATGCCGACGCGGCGGATATGGTAGGTGAGCACATTGGTCGAGCCGACCGGGCCGCCTTGTGTGATCAGCGCGACCGGCTCGAACACCTGCACCGCGTTGATGATGGCGATGACGGCGCTGAACAGCAGCGTGCGGCGAAGCAAAGGCAGGGTGATGAAGCGGAACTGCTCCCGGCCGTTGGCGCCGTCGAGCGTGGCGGCTTCATAGAGGCTGCCGGGGATCTGCGTCAACCCGGCGATGGCGAGCACCGTGAAATAACCGACCTGCTGCCAGACATTGAGAAGCACGATCGAGATCAATGCCGAACGCGGCGAGGAGAGCCAGGGCTGCGGGCCGATGCCGACCAGGCCGAGCAACTGGTTGAGCGGGCCCTCGCTCGGCGAATAGAGCTTCGACCAGACCAGCGCCACCGCGATCATCGGCACCATGTAGGTGGAAAACAGCACCGTTCGCAGCGCCGTGCCGCCGGCGACATCGCGCTGATAGACCAGCAGGCCGAAGACGACCGACAGCGGCAGGATGAGGACGACGGACAGGGCGGTGTAGATCGTGGTGTTGAGCAGCGCCGTCTTGAAGTCGCGGCCGACCGAGGTGGGGCCGAAGATCTCCTGGAAATTGCCGAGACCGACGAAGCTCGCCTCGGAAAAAGGCGTCTGCGTCGACCAGTCCTGGAAGGACAGCCATACGGTCAGCAGCATGGGCAACAGCACGAACACGCCGATCAATGTCACGGCGGGCGCAAGCATGACGCCCGCCGAGGCACGAAAAGCTTTGGCCATTCACCTGCTTCCGGTCAGGGACCCGAACTTACTTGGCAGCGCGCTCCAGGATCGACGTGGCGTCGGCCTGAGCGTTCGCCTGCGCATCCTTGGCCGAGACCTGGCCATACTGCAACGCCTCGAGCGTCTGCTGCAGGGATTCCGAGAATTCCTGGCCGCCGAGCACGACCGGGAAGGGGCGCGCATCGGCAAGCACGGAGACATAGCCGGACAGGAATTCGGAGCCGAGCTTGTCCTTGTGCGCCTCGATGTCGGAGCTGCGTGACGGCAGGATGCCCATAGACATCAAAATGTCGGACATGGCCGAGGCGCCGTTCTTGCCCGACTTCGGGCTGTTCAGCCAGGCGAGAAACTCCCAGGCCGCCTTCTGCTCGGCCGCTCCGGCCTTGGCGTTGACGACGGTCATCCAGGAGTAGGAGATCGAATGCGGCTTGTCGCCGCTCGGACCGACCGGGATCGGCGCTGTGGCGACTTGTGAGAACTTGTCGCCCATGCCGGTCTTGAGCGCGCTCTCCCACCAGTTCGCCATGATGATCATGCCGGTCTTGCCGGAGACGAAATTGTCGAGGAACGGACCGGTGGTGTTGGCGTCTGCCGTCGCCATCGCCGGATTGCTCGCGCCGGACTTTATCAAGTCTTCGTAGAGCGCGAAGGTCTCGCCGGCCTGGGAACTGTCCAGCGCCGGCTTGCCGTCCTTGACCAGGTTGCCACCATTGGAGACGAGCAGCGAGGCGAAGGGATGGACTACGCCCGCCGCCCAGGAGTTGATCATGCCGAAGCCCTGCTGGCCCTTGTCCTTGTTGGTCAGCTTCGCGGCGGCATCCTTGAATTCGGCCCATGTTTTCGGAGGCGCGGCGATGCCCGCTTCCTTGAACAGTTCCTTGTTGTAATTCAGCGCGTAGACGTCGATCTCGTTCGGGATGCCGTAGAGCGTGCCGCCGACCGAGGCAGCGCTGACGACGCCCGCCGGCCAGGCGCTCTTCACCTCGCTGGCAACCGCGTCGGGGGCAGGCGCGACGAGCTTGTCCCTGGCCAGTTCCGGCAGCCACAGATCGTAGATGCCACCGATCGTCGGGCCGTCCGAGCTGCCGCCCTGCGAGCGCAGCGTGGTCAAAAGATCACCGAACGGAACCGCGCGCACGGTGACGGCGACATCGGGATGCTCCTTGGAAAAATCCTTGGCCGCCGCCTCAAGCAGCGCCACCGTCTCCGGCGACCAATGCGTGAGGTAGGAGATGTTCACCGATTGCGCCCAGCCGGTCGCGGGCAGCGCAGCGAGCCCCGCGGCGAGAGCGAGCTTCGAGATCCAGGCAAGCGACATCGGCGTCCTCCACTTAAGCCGTGACAAGAGTGAATGACGTTATGACAAGTTCAGGCAAAGGCGCAAGCCCCTTGCGTGCGCACGCTCGGATCACGTTTGTGGTCCAAAAAATCCCGATGGCATCGTTCTCATTAAATACTGTATATAAATCAGCATATTATGATCTTATTTCCCGTCTGGTCCCCGATTGACCAGCGGTCGTTAACGCCCTTATGGCACTTGCAGGTGGCATAATGTCGTTATAATGACTTTGAGAAAATTCAGACAATCGCCTTCGGGCTGCTGCCGTGCGGACCTCAAAACCGAAACAATGGGAGAACTGGTAATGAGCATGCTTTCCATACACCGGCGCGCCGCGCTCGGCCTGATCGGCGGCCTCGCCGCCGCCGGCGCGGCGATCTTTACGACGCTGCCGGCTCGCGCCGACTCGACGGTGACGCTGTGGAGCTGGCGCACCGAGGACGAAGCCGCGATGCACCGCATCTTCGAGGCCTTCGAGAAGAAGAATCCCGACATCAAGGTCGAGATCCAGTTCACGCCAGACGCCGACTACCAGAACCGCCTGAGCACGGCGCTGCGCGGCGGCCGCGGACCCGATATCGCGCAGCTCAAGGCCTATGGCGAACTGCAGCCCTTCGTCGAAGGCGGCTATCTCGACGCGCTCGACGACAGCGTGGCGGAACTGAAGAACATGCCGGACGCAGCGCTTGGCGGGGCGCGCGGCCGCACGGACGGCAAGCTCTACGGCGTGCCCTATTCGGTGCCGATGATGGGGGTGTTCTACAATGAGGAGATTTTTGCGGCGCAAGGCATCGAGATCCCCAAGACCTACAAGGACTTCGTCGCCGCCTGCGAGAAGCTCAAGGCGGCGGGCATCACGCCGATCGCCAATGGCGGCGCCAACGGCTCGGCCTGGGAGCTGGAGATCGGCGTCGGCGTCATCGGGCCGACGCTCTACGGCCCGGGCTTCTATGACGAGATGATGAGCGGCAAGGCGACCTTCGAGGATCCGCGCTACATTGCGGCGCTGAAGCGCTTCGCCGAGCTGAAGCCCTATTATTCCGACGGCTTTGCCGGCATCGACTACACCACCGCGACGCAGCAGTTCATCGGCGGCAAGGCGGCGATGTTCTTCGGTGGCTCGTTCGAGAACGGCAGCTTCAAGTCGCAGAACCCGAAGCTGAAATTCTCGATCTTTCCGTTCCCGGCCGACGACGCCTCGACCAAGCTCTATACCTCGGCTTTCTCCGACGGCTCCTATGGTCTCGTCTCGGAGAGCCAGAACAAGGAGGCGGCGACCAAGGTGCTGAACTACATGGCCTCGGCGGAGTTCGCGCAGGCCTTCGCCGACGAGCTCGGCTGGCCGCCGGCGCGCACCGACGTCACGGTCAAGGACCCGGTGCTTTCCAAGATGATGGAGATGGCGAAGAACTCGACGCCCTATCTGACGCTGGTCGGTTTCCGCTGGCAGACGCCGACCGCGTCGTCGGTGCTGCAGTCCGGGATCATCGACATGGTCGAAGGCAATGTCGCGCCGGAGAAGCTCGCGGCCGACATGCAGGCCGCCGTCGCCACCTGGTTCAAGCCGAAGCAGTAGGGCATTGCGCCGGCCGTCAGAGGGCCGGCATCTCTGTCCCACAGAAACGCAGCGCATGATCAAGCTCCGCCGCACGACCAGCCTTCAGCGCACGCAGCAGCGCATGGCGGTGCTGTTCATTCTGCCGGCCCTGGCCGTCTACGGGCTGTTCGTGCTCTATCCGCTCTTGTTGTCGCTGTGGGGCAGCTTCTTTATCTGGAAGGGGCTGCGCATGCAGGAGTTCGCTGGGCTGGCGAACTTCTCGCGCCTGTTCGTGTTCCCGAGCGGCGCGCGGCTCTACGGCGCGCTCTGGCACAACATCGCGTGGTTCTTCGGCATCATGGTGCTGCAGAACGGGCTTGGCCTGCTGTTCGCCTGGCTGCTTTTCCTGCGCGGCAGGGGCGCTGCCTTCTTCCAGTCGGTGTTCTTCTTTCCCGCCGTGCTCAGCCCCGTCATCGTCGGCGCGCTGTGGCGGCTGCTGCTGGCGCCCGGCGGCATCGTCGAATGGGCGCTGAACGGGCTTGGCCTGCATCAGGGCAGCCTGACCGTGCTCGGGAACAGCCATACCGCGCTCGGCATGCTGATCGCGGTCGACGCCTGGAACTGGATGGGCCTGCCGGTGCTGATCTATACGGCGGGCCTGCGGCAGATCTCGCCGCAGGTGTTCGAAGCGGCGAAGCTCGACGGCGCCGGCAATGCGCGCATGCTCTATGCGATAGCGCTGCCATTGCTGATGCCGGCGCTCGGCACGCTGACGACGCTCTCCTTCATCAACACCTTCAACCAGTTCGACATCGTCTATGTGATGCAGGGCGTGCAGGGCAATCCGAGCTACGCGACCGACACGCTGGTGACTTATTTCTACCGTCTGGCCTTCGGCGCGGAAGGCGCGGTCGGCATCACCGATATCGGCCTGGCGCTGGCGCTCGGCACAATGTTGTTCCTGATCCTCAGCATCGGCACGCTGCTGATGCTGCGCTTCTTCGACAAGCGGACGGTCGAGCTATGAGCGCCGCGTCACTCCAGCAAGGAATAGCCATCCCGCAGAAACTGGCGCGGCTGCCGGGCTGGATCATATTGCTGATCTGGACGGCGGCGGTGCTGCTGCCGCTCTACATCCTCGTCGTCTCCTGCTTCAAGACGACGGCCGAGATCTACGACAACCGGCTCGGCCTGCCGCAGAGCTTTGCCTTCGACAATTTCGTGCGCGCCTGGACGCGCGCCGATCTCGGCCACAATTTCATCAACAGCCTGATCGTCACCGGCGGCGCGGTGGTCCTCACCATCGTCGTCTCGGCGATGGCGGCCTATCCGCTCAGCCGCTACAAGCTCGGCTGGAACGGCATCATGCTCGGCCTGTTCCTGTCCGGCATCATGCTGCCGATCAGGCTGGCCTCGGTCGAGCTGTTCACGCTGATGCGCAACCTCGGCCTGCTCGATTCGCTCACCGGGCTGATCCTCGTCTATTCGGCGATCCGCATTCCGTTCGCCGTCTTCATCTTTGCCAATTTCATGCGCGTGCTGCCGTCCGAGCTCGACGAGGCGGCGCGCATGGACGGGGCAGGCGAGACCCGCATCCTGTTCCAGATCGTGCTGCCGATGGTGAAGCCGGCGGTGTCGATCGTCGCCATCTTCACGGCAATCGCGGTGTGGAACGACTTCTTCTTCCCACTGATCTTCATCTTCGACGACCGCTACAAGACGGTGCCGCTGGCGATCAGCGTGTTCGTCGGGCAGTTCCGCACCGATTGGGGCCTGGTGTTCGCGTCGCTGGCGATCTCCATGGCGCCGATCCTGATCATGTATTGTTTGCTGGCGCGCCAGATTCGCGAGGGCGTCGGCGCCGGGGGAGGCATGAAATGATCGAGGACAAGGTCTATGCCGCTCGCTCGATCCTGGTCGTCGGGGCGCATGCCTTCGACGCCGAGGTCATCGCCGGGCCGCTGGCGGCAGCCGCTGCCAAGAATGGAGCCCAGGTCACCTTCCTGCATCTGTCGATGGGCGAGCAGGGCCATCCCTGCCTGATCCCGGAGCACTATTCGGCGCAGAAGGAGGACGAGGCGGCGAAGGCGGCGGCGCGGCTCGGTGTCGGAATGCGCAACATGAAGCTGCGGGACGCCTTCCTGCCCAACGACAACGCGACCGCGCTGCAGGTCTGCGACGTCATCCGTGAAATGCGGCCGGAGGTCGTCATCACCCACTGGCACGGCAGCTGGCACAAGGACCATCGCGCGGCGGCGCAACTTACCCAGACCGGCATATTCTTTTCCGCCCTGCCGACACTGAAGCGCGCCCATCCCGCGCATACGCCGCAGTTGCTCCTCTTCGGCGAGAACTGGGAGGACGACGAGGGTTTTCGGCCCGAGCACCTCGTCGATGTCAGCGCCGGCTTCGACGCCTGGCAGAAAGCCGTGATGGAGTATGAGCTGGCGCGGGGCTTAAGCAGCTTTCCCTATGTCGACTATTACAGCGCGCTCTACCGGCTGCGAGGCTGCCTGCGCGGCACGCGCCATGCGCAGGCCTTCGCGGCGGCCTCGCATTCCTGGAATGCCGGCAGCGGCTTGTTCGCGCCGCCCGCCGACCGGAGCCATGACACATGACGCGGGTCCTCGCCATCGATCTCGGCGGCACCAATCTGCGCGCCGCTGTCCATACCGGCGATATCGCTGGACTGACACAGCTGGTTCGCGAGCCGGCGCCGGGGAACCTCGACGCGTTCGTGGCGCGCGTCCGCGCGCTCGCGGCCGAAGGCGAAGCCGAAGCGGTCGGGCTTGCCGTGCCGGGCCTGGCCGAAGGATCCGTCTGCCGCTGGATCCCGAACCTGCCCTGGCTCCACGGCGTCGACATCGCGGCGCTGTTTCCCAACCTTCGCGTGGCGGTCGGCAATGACGCGCAGATCGCGCTGCTGGCGGAAGCAGCCGAAGGCGCGGCCAAGGACGTCTCCGACGCGATCCTGCTTGCGATCGGCACCGGCATCGGCTCGGCGGTTCTGGCCAATGGCCGCATCGTCGCCGGCGCGCATGGCGGCGCCTGCTCTTTCGGTTGGGCCAGCGCCGACATCAAGGACCATGGCGAGGAGCGCAGCGGTTGGCTGGAACGTGTCGCCTCCGGCCGTGCTCTGGACGCCCTTGCCGGAGAGATAGGACTGGCCGACGGCCGCCAGCTGATCGCAGCCGCCAAGGCGGGCCAGCTTGCCGCGCAGACCCTGCTCGAGGTGCCCGCGCGCCAGCTCGGCACGGCGCTGGCCGGCGCGGTCGGGTTGCTCGATCCGGGCGTCATACTGGTCTCGGGTGGCCTCGCCGATGTGCTGGACGTGATCGCGCCGCCGCTGCTTGCGGCGATGCGGCGGCAACTGCCGCCGCATCTGCGTGGCATCGAACTCAAGCCGGGATTGTTCGGCTCCCGCGCCGGCCTGGTGGGTGCCGCCCTTGCCGGGCAGGCGGGAAGCGGATGGAGGCAGATCCGATGAGCGAAGCGAGCTTTCAGCAGCCGGACCGCAGGCGGCCCGAGCCGCTCTGGTATCAGGTCGAGGAGGCGATCCGCGCCATCGTCAAGAGCGGCGAATGGGCGACCGGCGACCAGATCCCGGCCGAGGACCGGCTCTGCGCGCTGTTCGGCGTCAGCCGCATCACGCTGCGCCATGCGTTGCGCAATCTGGAGGAAAGCGGGCTGCTCAGGCGCGAGCATGGAAGGGGTACGTTCGTGCGCTCGACCACGCTGGTCGCCGGCACGCGCGAGCTCACCTCCTTCACCCAGGAAATGGGCAATATCGGCGTGGTCGCCGGCTCACGCCTGCTCGACTGCAGCCTGACGACGGCCAACGCGGCGGCGGCCGGCGCGCTGGAGATCGAGGAAGGCGACCCGGTGGTGCGGATCAGGCGGCTGCGGCTCGGCAACAACGAGCCGATCGGTATCCAGACGGCGCAGCTTTCGGCCGCGCGCGTGCCGGGCTTCCTCGATGCCGGCCTGCTCAAGGGCTCGCTCTACGAAGCGCTGGAGCGCCAGTACGGCATCGTGCCGGTCGAGGCGCGCGAGAACTACCGCGTCGGCGCCGTCGGCGCGGCGGACGCCGAATTGCTCGACCTGCCCGCGGGCAGTCCCGCCTTCGTCGTCGAGCGCATCACCATCGACGAACGCGGCCCGTTCGAATTCACCGTCTCGGTCATGCGCGGCGATCGCTACGAGATCCGCTCGACGCTGCGCGCCGGCCGCCTCTCAAACACCAGAAGCTGACACGATCAACAGGAGTACCGAAGTGTCCGATCTCTACATTCCCCGTCTCGTCGCCCTCATCGAACAGGCATCGAAGGCCAATGCGGAAGCCTTCGGCCAGGCGGCGAGCCGCTTCGCCGACACGCTCGAGAATGGCGGGCTGGTCCATCTCTACGGCTCAGGCCATTCGGTGCTGCCGGCGCAGGAGATGTTTCCGCGCTATGGCAGCTTCGTCGGCTTCAATCCGCTGACCGATCCGCGCGTGATGTGGCACAACGTGCTCGGCGCCGGCGGCGTGCGCGAGCTTTTGTGGCTGGAGCGGACCGAGAAATACGCCGAGAAGTTCCTCGACCACCAGCCGCTGAACAAGGGCGATTCCATCATCATCTTCGGCCATAGCGGCCGCAATTCGTCGGGCATCGACACCGCGCTCTACGCCAAGAAGCGCGGCATCTTCGTCGTCGCGGTCACCAGCAAGAACAATCTCGACAAGCCGGCCACGCATTCCTCCGGCAAGCGGCTGGCGGACGCCGCAGACCTCGTCATCGACACCTGCTCGCCGATCGAGGACGCCGTGGTGCCGGTCGAAGGCTGGAGCCGCCCGGTGGCGGGTTCCTCGACCGTGCTGGCGATGATCATGGCGCATGAACTCTTGGCGCGCACGGCCGAGCAATTGTCGAAGCGCGGCATCGAGCTGCCGGTCTTTGCTTCGCCGACCATTGCCGGCGTGACGCTGCACGACACCGACGTTATCTACGGCGTCTACCGCGAACGCATGATCGAGGCGCAGAAGAAGCATCTGCCGGCCTTCCAGGCGACCATGCGCGGGGAATAACCAGGCGGCGGGAGGCGCATCAGGCGCCTCCCATGAACCGTTCAAATCCGGCGCCGCCTGGAATGTTTGGGCGGCGCGTCATTCTCGTCGGGATTGGGGATCGGAGCCTCATCGGGCAGCCGGTCCGGATCCGGCTCGCGCATCGGCTTCGGTTCCGGGATGGGCGGCGGCGTGGGTACCGGCGTGGGGGACGGGTCGGGATTGGGGAGAATGGCCATCGCGTATCCTTCTGCTCGATGCCTCGGTAGGGCCTGCTGCGATCCCAACAAGCGGGATGTCCTGCCCGACTTGAACTGATGGAGGTGATCGCCGCATTCAGACGCTTCGCTCTGGAGCGATCGGCGGCGCAAGCTGCGGAACGGTCGCGCCCGCGGATGGTTCCAACACGATCGGGCCGCGCGACGGCAACAAGTAACGATCAAATCATTCCGCGGGCCTGTTTCGGCTCTTGCCGGCGTCGGTCGGCGCCTTAATTCTCATAATGGGTGGGGCCATCTGCCGACACAGGAGGCGGCCGTGAAGCATCAAACCCTTGACCAAATCAACGCCGTTGCCGACGTTCAAGCTGAAGCACCGGCTCTCATCGCCAATCGCGGCCAGCGCCTCGAGCGCTGGGCGCAACTTCTGGAGGAAGGCCCGAGCCGTCGCCTCACGGCGTTGGCGGGCACCGAATACGCTCCACCCGACGTGCGTGAAAGAATGCGCGCCGACGGATCGGCGATCACCGTCGCTTTCGAGGATACGATCTTCCGCGCGCAAGGTCTGCGGGACGACACTTACGGCGAAGCCAAACGCTTCTTCGAGATGAGCGACTGGCAGCTGCATGAAGTCGTCTGCCATTGCCATGTCGGCGCCAATATGCCGGCCCGCTGGGCGGCATCGCGCGTGCGGGCGGCGATCTCGCCGGGTGCGGGCATTCTCGCCTGGCTGAGAGCGGTGTTCATGCATTGACGCGGGTTCCGTCGCGGGATCGCGCCGGGCGTAGTGATTGATGGGAAGAGGTGGAGGGGCGCCTGCCTCTCCTGCCTTTCCAGCGATCGATCTCGCCGAAGACGATGTCCAGCCGGCGACGTCCGCCGTCCGGTCGGGTCAGGCCGTCGTCTGGATGATCAGCGTCAGCGTGCCGTCACCGTCGATGTTGGCGGCGACGACCTGCGAGGAATTCAGTCCGTTCGCATGCAGGACCGACGTCGCCTCGGGCGAGGCGTCGACCGAGTCCTGCAGCTTGGCCAGTTCCTTGGCGGTCGTCCTGGTGACGATGGCCTCGGCCTGCGCCTTCACTTCCGAAGGCAGGTCCTCGATCGCCACCACGACGATGTTGGTGACGTTCTGGGCGGCATCGTCCTGACCGGGGTTCTGGTCGGATTGGGGCTGGCCGGGGATGGGCTCCTGGGCGGGAGGCAGGGCTTGCGGCGGCTGCGGATCGGCGCGTTGGGCCGAAGCGGGCTGCGCCAATGCCATTGCCGACAGCGTCAGGACCATCGTCAACATGCGCATCGTCTTTCCTTTCCATCTGGAAGCCTGACGACACAACCCCGGGGGCCCGGCAATGGTTCCGGCCGATGACTGCGAAGGCGTCCAAAACCTCAATATTTACATGATGCTATAATAGGGATATTATGTATCCTTAATATGCGGTGACCGATTTGTTCCCGGAAAAGATCGATGATTTTGAAAAGCCAAGTCGAATGGGCGCTGCACTGCTGCGCCATTCTCTCCGGTGTTCCCGAGGGACGCTATTTGTCGACCAAGGCACTGGCGGAACTCCACGGACTGCCGAAGGAATATCTCTCCAAGGCGCTGCAGAGCCTGTCGCAGGCGGGTCTTGTCGATACGACGCTCGGTCCGTCGGGCGGATATCGCCTGGCAAAGCCGCCGGAGCAAGTGACCTTTCTGGATATCGTCGAGGCCGTGGAGGGCAAGGGGCGCACCTTCGTCTGCAACAACATCCGCGAGAACAATCCCTGTCTGCCCGAGAATTATTGCTATAGCGGACCGTGCGCTGTCGCACGCATCATGTGGGAGGCCGATGAAGCCTGGCGCGACAAGCTGCGCAGCGTCACGCTGTCGGATCTGGGGCGAATGCTCGTGCAGGAAACCCCCGCTGCTCTCTGGAAGGACACATTCGATTGGGTGTTAGACCGCGCCGGATGAACGCGCGTCGATACGCCCGACGATCTTTGCCCCGCTGGTCCCGGCCGACGCGAAGACAAGGCTTTCGGCCGGCGCGGCCAACGAAAGGCCATCCGCATTGCATTGGCTGTAGATGAGGTCGATGACCTCGTTGCGGGCCGCTGCCCAGTCGGCGGGGCTTGCGATGCGGAACAGCAGGTCGACCTCGATCGCGACCGCATCGATGGTCTTCAAAGCGACAATCGGTAACGGATCCTGAACGATCCGCGTGCTGCCTTGCAACGCGGAACGCATGACCTGCTCGACGAAGCTCGGTTGTGTGGGGGCGACGCGCACGGTCAACGTGATCTGGCGCGTGTCATCGGGACGGCTGAGATTGGTCAGCGCTTGCCTGGCCAGAACGCTGTTCGGCACCACCACGATATTGTACTCCGCGGTGAGCAGGTTGGCGGAGCGCCAGTTGGTTTCGACAACGCGGCCTTCAGGGCCGTCCTTCATCCGGATCCAGTCGCCTATCGCATAAGTCCTGCCAAGTGTCAGCGCGATGCCCGAAAACACGTCACCCAGCGTGTTCTGCAGGGCCAGGCCGAACACGATGGCGACAATGCCCGAGGTTGCGATCAGCGTGCCGACCGGCATGCCGAAAACGAAGCCAATGATCGACAGCGCCACGCCGGGATAAATGACGCCGACGGTCATATCCCGGACAAGATGCGCTTCGCGCGGGCCACGGTTGAGCATGAGCCAGATGCGCACCAGGCCGATGATGGTCCATGCGAGATGCGTCCACCACAGGACCAGGGCCGATTTGGCGAGCAGGGCGGCGAAACCCTGCAGATTGGTGTCGTCGACATGCTGCGGCGAGATACCGCCCAGATAGAGCACGGAACTCATCCCGGCAAAGAACAGGATCTGGACGATCAATCGGCCCGTCGGACGGTTGCTGCCCTGGAAATGCCAGACGACGATACCGGCGATGCCGAGGATGTTGATCAGGATGAGCGGCATCAAACAAACCTCTTGATGGAACTGTTCAGGCCGCATCCGGGGCGAAAGGGGCTTTACAGCCGATAATTAAGGATATTATATATCCATAAGGATACCAAATATCCTTAATAAGGCAAGGCCGGTTTGTGATCGTGCGATCAAGCCGCTTGCCTGACGCCCATCGAACAAAGAGCGCGCTGCAAGAGCAGGCGCGAAGGGAGACATCACATGAAAATCGTCATCATCGGCGGCACCGGCCTGATCGGTTCGAAAACCGCCGAACGCCTTCGCAAGCACGGTCACGAAGTGATTGCGGCCTCGCCCAACACCGGCGTCAACACCATCACCGGCGAAGGCCTGGCGGATGTGCTGACGGAGGCAGAGGTGGTCGTCGACCTGGCAAACTCTCCTTCATTCGTGGACAAGGCTGTGCTCGAATTTTTCCAGACTTCGGGCCGCAACCTGATTGCCGCGGAGAGGGCCGCCGGCGTCAAACACCATGTCGCGCTTTCGATCATCGGGACAGATCGATTGCCCGACAGCGGCTATCTTCGCGCCAAGGTCGCGCAGGAGAAGATCATCAGGGAAAGCGGCATCCCCTATACGATCGTGCGCTCCACGCAGTTCTTCGAATTTCTCCGCGGCATCGCCCAGGAGGGCACGGCCGGCGATACGTCACGCCTGTCGACGGGCTACCTTCAGCCGATTGCTTCGGACGACGTCGCGGATTTCGTGACGGACGCCGCCCTTGCCGCTCCGGTCAACGGCATCGTCGAGATCTCCGGTCCCGAGCGCTTGCGTCTGTGCGATTTCGTCGCCCGCTACCTCAAGGCGGTCGGCGACAAGCGCACCGTCATAGCCGATCCGGAGGCGCGGTATTTCGGGACCAAATTGCAAGACGGTTCGCTGGTTTCCGACAACCATCCCCGCATCGGCCGAATCGGCTTCGACGAATGGTTCGCCGCCCAGCCCAAGAAATGATCGCGCCTGTCGCCTTCGTCCGGCGGGGGTCCAACCCGTGAAAGGAAAATCGAGATGATCAAATCAGTTGTTGTTGCCACGGCTCTCGCGGCGTCTCTGCCCGGTGCGGCGTTCGCCGATGGCACGCCAGGCGGAGGCAAAGGCGCGAAGGTCGCCTTGGTCTACGACCATGAACTGCCGAATGTGCCCGGCAAGAGCATCAAAGGCGTTCTCGTCGAGTATGCTCCTGGAGGCTTCTCGGAGGGTCACACACACCCTCAGTCCGCCTTCATCTATGCCACTGTCCTGGAAGGCGAGATCCGCAGCCAGGTCAATGACGGCCCCGTCACGGTCTACAAGGCTGGCCAGAGCTTTTCGGAGATGCCCGGCGACCGCCACGGCGTCAGCGAAAACGCCAGCAAGACGAAACCGGCAAAGCTGCTCGCCGTTTTCGTGGTCGATACGGGCCAGCAGGAACTGACGTTTCCGATCAAGAAGTAGAGGCACTGCCTGGCCCCAAGGCGATCGCGGATCATCTGGGCGTTCAGGCGTTCAGTCGGCGCGCAGCGTTCGGAATGTGACTGAATACCGGTGTTGCGCGACCGGCGGGATAGAGTGTTCCCACTCGTTCCGCGCCGGTCCCGCCATGAGATAAACCGACCTGGGCTCGACCTCGATCGTCTCGCGGTCCCATGCCGCGCCGTTCTTGCGGCGCAGCCGGAAACTGCAGGGCGCCAGCAGGGAAACACCGGCGACCAGTTCGAAATGCGGCTTGTCCCGGTGCCAGCCTATGCCGGCGCCCGGACAGTACTCGTTGATCAGCACCTGCGCGAATTCGCTGGCCGGGACGCCCGCGAAAGCGGCGACCTTGGCGCGCAGCGGCAGCAGGAAGTCCGGAATCGGCGGCGCTTCGAGCACAAGGCGACGCTCATAATCATAACGCAGGCCAAAGCCGACGACCTGCCTGTTGGCAAGATGGCCGTGAAAATCGAACGGCTTGAAATTCAGGCCCTGGATGCGACCGACCAGCTCGTGCTCTTCGTCGCGGGAAATGAGGTCCGGCCGGTAGGAGAAGCCTTCGGGTGCGGGCCGCAGATCCGCGGGCGCGTCGAAGAGATCGCCCTGGAAAGCGCCGTCGGCGGTTCGGCTTTTTGGTGATGGCATGCGGCTCAGATAGGCAACCGGAGCGCTTGTGCAAGTCCAGCCCCTGCTTGGCGGAACCTCGCGTTTTGCCGGGGATTAGGGGTGGAAAGCAGGATTGCGAACATGCCTTCCACAGCCATCCGGAACATCCGTTACGATCCGTCGAGGCGTGTCCTTTCGGTTTGGTTCGTCCCGACTGGCAAGCGCTATGACTACGAGGACGTAGGACCCGAGGTCTACGCGGCTTTCAAGGCGGCTTTCTCAAAAGGGCAGTTCTTCAACGAATTCGTGCGCGATCGTTTCAGATATCATCTGGTCGAGCGTGGATCTCGTCATTGAACGCCAAGCAGGTCCAAAGCGCATTAGAATCAATTAACTGGCGGAGAGAGCGTCTTTCGAATAAGGGATTAAGCCATTGAAATCATTGATATTTTCTCCTCGCTTGTTACCCAGTTTGTTACACAGCCAGGGATGGCCGCTTTGCGGCACCTTGTTTGTCCAGCTTAGACTGCGACGGGGGTGTATTCCAACAGCCGTAGTCCTCCGGCTCGCTCCATGTTTGAGCAAGATGCTCCTCTCCTGAGCGGCGGCGCGGTAGCCGATCACGTACGGCCGACACGTGTTGCAGCCGATGTGGTTCGAGGCGTTAAGCACACTCAGCGCACTCAAGTAGGCAGGAAGCGAAATGGCAGCTAAGTCGTCTTTATTCCCAGTGCCGGACGGCCCACCGCCGGCCCCAAATATATCCCCCTGCCGCTAGATTTGGCCAGGACGGCGGCGCGCATCTGGAAACCGTGTTCGAATGTTCCAGCGCTGCTGGCATCGTCGCGGCTGTGCAGGCTGGCCTCGGCCTCGCGCTTCTCAGCGATCGTCACCTGCGTCCGGAGATGGAAATCATTGGCGAGCGTCTGCCGGCTCCCCTCGCCTATGTCGCGCGGCGGGCAAAGAAGGCGAGAAATCCCGCGCTGGAGAGTTTTGTATCCGAGGTTCAGGCCGAAGTCAGCCGATACAGCAAGCTGGCATTAGCAGGTTAAGTCTCAGGATACTCGAAAGTGGCCTGGGCGGCTCGTGGCGCGAGGTCTCGCCAACACGATTATCAGGAAAGAACAGTGGGTGGCTTAGTCCTCTGCTCCGAATGAACATCGCCGGATAATTGAGGGCCGCCGCGTGGCGGCCTCTCGACCCATGGCGCGTCAGATCACTTGGCCACCGGATACTTCGATACGCTGGGCGGTGATCCAGCGGTTGCTTGGGCTGAGCAGGCTTGTAACCATCGGCCCGATGTCGTCCGGTACGCCCACACGACCGAGCGCAATCATGCCCGCGAACTGCTTGTTCAGGTCGGGCATGTCACGAACGGCGCCGCCGAGGAAGTCGGTCTCGATGGCACCCGGAGCCACCGTGTTGGCAGTGATCCCGCGTGCGGCGAGTTCCTTGGCCATATAGATGGTCAGAATCTCGACCGCGCCTTTGGCGGCCGAATAGGCCGAGAAGCCGGCTGCCGAGACACGGGTGAGACCCGAGGAGAAATTCACGATACGGCCACCATCGGCCAGCAGCGGCAACAGGGTCTGGGTAAGAAAGAAGACGCCTTTTACGTGGGTGTTGAAGAGGGCATCGAATTGTATCTCGGTCGTCTCGGCAAAACTCGCCATTTCGCCCTGGCCCGCGTTGTTCACCAAGTGGTCGAAGGTGTTGCGGCCCCAGGTCGCCGACAGGGCGTGCCGGACACGGTCTTCAAAGGCCTTGAACGAAGCGAAATCGGTCACGTCGAGTTGGAGGGCGACAGCCTTGCGGCCAAGTGCCTCGATCTCGGCGACAACGGCTTGCGCATCGGCAACGCCACTCCGATAGGTGAGGATGACGTCACCGCCTTGACGCGCGATGCTGATCGCAGTGTTGCGGCCGAGACCACGGCTACCGCCTGTAATAATGGAAACTGTGCTCATATCCGTTCTCCATAAAT
The DNA here is from genome assembly GCF_033977215.1 of Mesorhizobium humile. Taxonomy (NCBI): domain Bacteria; kingdom Pseudomonadati; phylum Pseudomonadota; class Alphaproteobacteria; order Hyphomicrobiales; family Phyllobacteriaceae; genus Mesorhizobium; species Mesorhizobium humile. The sequence continues at coordinate 32,110 of NZ_JAVIIV010000024.1, read as the reverse complement.
CCTGTTTGTTGGTGACAGGAGATCTTATGACAGGGGCTGCGACCCGACGGTTGTCGAATCCGCGGTGAGCCTTGCCTATTTCTCCAAGCCAACGCCTGATGCAGGCTGCAGAATGCGATCGACCATCTGCGAAGCAGAGCCGAGATAGTTTTCCGGATCTGTGAGGTAACGCAGACGCTCGCGCCCAAGCGGGACCGCTACGTCTTGTGTGTCCACGAGAACGTCGAAGAGCGGTTTTCCGGCCTCGACCGCACGCCGGCAGGCGGCATAGACGAGGTCGTGGGCGGTCTGGCGACCGGTCAGAGGAGCCAGCGCCATCATCACCGCTTCCGCCACGATGAGGCCTTTCGAGATCGCCAGGTTCGCCAGCATCCGGTCTGGGTGAACGGCGAGGCCGGAAAGCATGAAACTGGCTTGCAAAAGGGCCCCGGACGCGAGGGCAAAGCTTTCGGGAAGGGCGGACCATTCGAGATGCCACGATCCTGTGGCGCGCTCGAAATCATGCACCATCGCGTCAAGCATCAATCCCGAATGCTGTCTGACCATTTTTGATGCAGCGATGATGATCTCGCATGAGATGGGATTTCGCTTCTGCGGCATCGTGCTGGAAGCGCCGCGATGTCGGGCGAACGGTTCCGAGACCTCTCCGATCTCCGTCGCCATCATCACGGAGACGTCGAAGGCGACTTTGGCGAGGCTGCCGCTGATCAACGCCAACACCTGCACGACTTCCACCATGCCGTCTCGGGCCGCGTGCCAAGTGATCGTGGGCGTTGCGAGACCGAGGATCATGGCGAGCTCCGACTGCACGGCCAACCCTTCGCCGCCAAGGGAAGCCAGAGTTCCGGATGCCCCTGAGAACTGCACCACGAGAACACGCGGACGCAATTGCATGAGGCGTTCGCGATGTCGTTCGAGAGCCGAGAGCCAGACGGCGGCCTTATAGCCGAATGTGATCGGCAGCGCCTGCTGCAGATGGGTTCGCCCCGCCATTGGCGTGTCGCGGTGATCGGCGGCAAGCCTGCGCAACGCGGCGATCGTATCGTCGAGCTGCGCTTCGACGAGATCCAGCGCATGCCGGACCTGCAAGACCGTGGCCGTGTCCATGATGTCCTGCGTCGTCGCACCCCAGTGCAGATAGCCGCCGGCCTCGCCACAGGCATCGCCCAGCTGCTCGACGATCGGCAGGATGGGATAGCCGACAAGTTCAGTCTCGCGTGCGAGGCGGACCATATCGAAACGGATCGTCCGGGCTGCGGAGGCGATCGACGCGGCAGCCGCCTCAGGGATGAGACCAAGACGCGCTTCGGCCGTGGCGAGTGCAACTTCGGTCTCGACACACCGGTCGACGAAGGCGTCACTGTTCAACACCGAGCGCATCTCGTCAGCTACGAAGCTGCGCCCAAACAGCGGCGAGTCAAGGAGGGAAAGCGCGCTCACCGCCGGTCTCCGTTCCTCAGAATGGTGCACGCATCCGCCAGGACGGTCGATCCGACAACCAAAGAAGAGGGAATGGCAAGAATATCGATTGGGATCATTGGTCTTGCTCCGCTGAAGCCGGGCGCCGGCACGTCTGACAACCCCTCAATTCTGTATTCGTCAGGCAATGTGGACATGCTTGGTGACGGTATAGGGCTCTAGGATTTCGATCCCGCCCTCAGTGCCGATCCCGCTATCCTTCCAGCCGCCGAGCGGTGCCTCGGGCAGGTGCGTCAGACCAGCGTTTACAGAGACAGCGCCGCACTGGAGCGCATCGACGAGACGACGCTGCCTCTTGCCGTCATTCGTAAAAACGTAAGCCGACAGCCCGAATTCGAGCCCGTTGGCAGCTTTGAGCATCGCCTCCTCATCGGTGAAGGGCAGGATCGGCGCGACGGGTCCAAACGGCTCCTCGTGAAGAATAGCGGCTTCGGCAGGCACATCTACCAGAACCGTCGGAGCATAAAAGAAACCGCGCCTGTCAAGGCGATCTCCACCGGCAGCGACCTCCGCACCTCGCTGCCGGGCATCATCGACCAAGCGGGCAATGGCTTCGACACGCCGCTCATTTGCAAGAGGACCCACATCCGTGGCCGGGTCCAGGCCATCTCCGACCGTCAATCCGGTGGCAACCTCGGCAAAGCGTCTTGCGAAGCGCTCGGCAATGCTTTCCTCGACGAAAAAACGTGATGGAGAGAGGCAAATCTGGCCGGCATTGGTGAACTTGGCCTGCGCCAGCAGTTCCGCGGTCGCCTCCGGGTCCATATCGTCGCAAACGACAACCGGTGCATGGCCGCCGAGTTCCATCGTCACGGACTTCATGTGAAGTCCTGCCATCGCCGCGATTCGTTTTCCTATCGGGATCGAGCCCGTAAAGGTGACCTTCGCGATCACCGGCGACTCGATGAGTTGGGTCGACACCGCGTTGGCATCACCGAAGACGACGGCGAGCGCCGCCGGGTGGACGCCGGCCTCAAGTAAGGCTTCTCCCACTGCGAGGACGCAACCGGGCGTTTCCTGCGAGGGCTTGCAGATAATCGCGCACCCGGCGGCGAGCGCGCCGGCGAACTTCTTGGCGGCGAGCGCCATCGGAAAGTTCCAGGGCGTGAGTGCCGCGACGACGCCTATCGCATGCGGCTGCACCTCGATGCGCTGGCCGGTTTGCCGTCCCGGCACGATGAGGCCTGCGATTCGCCTGGCTTGCTCTCCGCCCCATTCGATGAAGTCGGCGGCGCGAAGAACCTCATCGCGCGCCTGGGACAGAACCTTGCCCTGTTCCAGCGTCAAGATGCGGGCAATCCGATCGGTGTCGCGCCGGATGATGCTCGCGGCATCCTTCAGGATGCCGCCGCGCTCCCAGGCAGGTACCGCCTGCCACGATTGCAGTCCGCCCTGCGCGGTGCTGATCGCGTTTTCGATGTCGGCCGGCGACCCGTAGGCCACCTGACCGAGACAGTCGCCCGTCGCGGGATTGATTACGTCGACGGCGACGCCTTCAGAACCCTCGCGGCGTTCACCATTTACCAGAAGCTGAAACGTGCTGCTCATCTGAATGTTATCCTTTTCTGGTCGTTGAAAGCCGCGCACGGCTCCGATCAGTCCTGCAAGGCGGTGACGATCGCCATCGTGAAGGCGGGGATGTCGGAGGGCATGCGGCTTGTGACAAGGTTGCCGTCCACCACCACTTCCTCGTCCACCACGGTTGAGCCGGCGTTCTTGAGGTCGGTCCGGATCGAGTACCAGGCAGTCGCACGGCGCCCGCGCAGGACATCGGCTTCCACGAGGAGCCACGGTCCGTGGCAAATCGAGGCAATCAACTTGCCGGCATTGGCGAAGTCCTTCACCAGGGCTATTGCCTTTGAATCCATCCGCAGCTTGTCGGGATTGACGACGCCGCCCGGTAGAACGAGCGCATCGAAGTCTCCCGCGTCGATGTCGGAGATCAACTTGTCCGGCGTGATCGTCTCGGGCGACTGATCCGAGTTGCCGGTCTCGGAATTGTAGATGCAGCCGCGGATCGGGTCGGCTTTCGGCGCAGCAAGCGTGACCCTTGCGCCAGCGTCCATGAGCAACCGCCGTGGGCTGTAGAGTTCGGCGTCTTCAAATCCGTCGGTTGCCAGCATCAGAATGTTTCGGTTCGTCAGCTTCGTCATGGGCTGTCTCCTTGCTCTCGATGTGCGATCTGCCTGCTTCAGCGCGGAGAAATGTATCGCTGCCCCCCCTGAGCAGAATTGTCGTGGAATTCAGATTCCTTGCCTAATCCGCCAAAGCGGCTTGCGTGAACGACCGTCCGCGCTCAGGATGCCGATGTTTTTGTCGATCGGAGTCAAAAGCGATGAACCGCACTTTGCTCGAATGCGTCCGCCGCTTCGCAGATAGCAATGCCGACAAATTCGGCGTTGCCCGCACGCCGTTCCCCGGCCTGTTCGCAATGCGTGCGACGGCTCCGAGCGAGCTTCAATATGCGATTTCAAAACCACTGGTGGCGCTCGTTCTTCAGGGGGCCAAGCGTGTTACGATGGGGAACAGGAGTTTTGAATTCGGGCCTGGTGACTCTCTGCTGATCGCTGCCGACGTTCCGAATGTCAGCCAGATCACGCGAGCCAGTGTAGGAGTGCCATACTACTCCCTCGTTCTCGATATCGACCCGGCAGTGACGCAGTCCCTCGTGATGGAAATCGGCATTGCCGAGGCCGAGGCGGGTGCTTCCGTTCGCGTGGATCCAACCGAAGCGGAAGTCGCTGAAGCGGCACTGCGTTTGATGAAGCTACTCGATCGTCCAGCTTCAATCCCGATCCTGCAGAACCAGCTTATTCGTGAGATGCACTACTGGCTGCTGACAGGTCGCCACAGTGCAGGCATCCGAGCGCTAGGGATCACCGACAGCCATGCAAACCGCATCGCGCGGGCCGTCGCGCTTATCAGAGCCGCCTATGCGGAGGCGCTGACGGTGGAGAAGCTGGCCGAAGCTGCCGGCATGAGTCTCTCATCCTTCCACCACCACTTCCGCGTCGTCACATCGCTGTCTCCACTCCAGTTTCAGAAGCAACTGCGCCTGATAGAGGCTCGGCGAATGATGATCTCTGAGGGCGCACCGATCAGCAATGCGGCATACGCTGTTGGTTACGAAAGCGTCCCCCAGTTCACGCGGGAATATGGCCGGTTGTTTGGAGCATCACCCGCGAGGGATGTTCGAAACAACTTTGGCAGGAGCCAGATCGCTGCCTAGGTCATGGACGTCGACTGCTGCTAACCCTGCTGGCGCGCGAACTGCGTCGGCGGGATGCCGACAAATCTGGCGAGCGCGCCGAGCCATAGCCGACGGTTTCCGCAACCTCCTTCACCAAGCCACTGCCACGCCGCAGCATGTTCCGGGCGAGGGCCATCAGCCACAATAGCAGAGACTCCATCGGCGGAATGCCGACCTCCCTGCAGAACCTGGCATCTCACGTGCAAGTGGACACTGCCGATCATGGAGCGCCAGGCAAAAGGGGCGATCGTCAATATTTCGTCTTTGCGGCGGTGAGGTTCACCGTTCCCTGGAGCGCCTACAGCGCCTCCATGGAGCGGTGAATTCACTAACCATGGCTGTTGCGGCGCAATGCGCCGCGAAAGGCATACGTTGCAAGGCCATTGCACCGGGGATGCTTTCCACGCCGATGGCCCAATCCGCCCACCAGGATAATCACGACGACCTCGAAGAGATGATGAGCTCGCGCGACGACGCGTGCCGATGCCCTGGCAGGGTGAGGGCTGGGATGTCGGCGAGGCGGCGGCGTTCCTGGCATCCGACGAGGCGCGTTTCATTACGGGCCAAGTGCGGCATCTATCCGCCCAATTCCGCAGCGCTGCCCGCGGCTGTGCTGTCTTTCCTGACAGACGCTTCCCCGATTGTCGCCGCGCCTCTGCAGACCACAAGACCGGATCGCCGAGCGAATTCGTGAGAGCGTCCGAGAGCCTCCACGGTACACGACGCAAGGTGAGGACGGCTTGAGGTGATTGAAGAGAGAATTCTTCGCCAAAAGGATCCTCCCATGCCAAGCAGACTAGGATTTTGGCCCTAGCACATCAGGGGTCGTGAATTTCCGCCGATAGAGAGGTTTCGCAGTTTGTTACACAAAACGAAATATATAATTGTCATTTACATTAATAAACTTAAATAAGTCATTGAAATCAAATGAATATTAGCGTTTGTAGTGGCGGAGAGAGCGTCTTTCGATTTGGCGCCTATAGCATTGAAAACATTGAGCTTTTCGCGCCGCATGTTACACAGTTTGTTACACAGCTACCTGGCCCGCCAGGCGAGCCAGACGATCGTCGCCGGAAGCCGACGGCTACGCGCCAACAATCCTTGTTTAGGCAAATTCCTACTCCGTCCTCCCGCTTACCAGGGAACCGGACAACTAAGGCTGCCGTTCTCCTGCGCCGATCAGGAGTGCTGCAATGTTCAACCCTTGGGTGGATCTGTGCCTTACGATGATGGAGGCGCAACAAGTCAATGGCTCCGGGGTCTGCGGATCGCGCAAGGCGGCAAGACAGCGGAACGCGAGTCCCTGCTGATGGTCAGTGAAAAAATCGAGGCAGCCGGCCGCGCCGGAACGATGCTCACCATGGGAACATCCGCCCCGACAAGCTCGATCAATTTTACGGCGGGAAAATCAGGGCGAACAGAAAGCGTCTCTCACGGTGAAGCAGCGTCCCCACTAGGGGCGTTCTATTTTTTAATCGCAATGAGTATCGCCTCATAAACGCTGCCAACCTCTTCGTCGATTTGCGTACTGGATATCTTGAGAGACTTTGCGTCAGCAAATAGCTGCTGCGTTAGCTCGGCGACCGACAAAATGTCCGAACCCCTGGCCGTAGGAATGTTGTTCGCCAACCATTTCCGAAGGAAATCGGCGCCGCGTTTGCTCATTCAAGTCAAGCTGGCTGTTGCCATTAGGTTCCTTCCTCCCGGAAGTCGTGCAAAGATGCATGTCGTAGGTCGTTCTCACCGCGCAGTCGGGGCCGATCAAGCCCGGTTATATCCACTGCATCGCGGTCTAGAGAGGGTTCTGCTCCTGGTCCAAAGACCTCCCAGCCCGGCCAACCACGCCTTCGGTCGAACTCGTCCCGGCGCCTGTTACGCAGTTTGTCACAGCTATGTGACGAGTCGCGATCAAAGTCGCTGCTTCAGAGTTCGGCAGCTAATCCCTCCTAGCTGACGAAGACCGGCCGCTTGGAGACAGCCTCGTCGCTCCTTCTGCATGCCTCAGCGCCAGAAGCGTCTTGTGTTGACCAAGGCGTCGTGTGCCTCCGCGGCGTCCTTGAGAAGCTTGGACTTGTCCTCGGCGCTATAGAGGTCCTTTGCACTAGCAACGTCCGAAAGCCACAGCGCTGCCAGCATATCAGGGGCGGTGGCGAGATCGTTGAGACTGCCGAGCTGGTCCTGCAGGTCTTCCATCGCCTCTATGAACCGTCGATGGCGTTTGGCTTCCGCCTTGCTCTTGTAGAGCGGCTCGAAGAACTCAGCCGCATAGCGTAGCTTCTTTGCGGCGATGCGCAATTTATGGCGGGTCTCGTCATCGGCATCGATGAGATTGTTGCCGCCCTTTACCACCTTTTTCCAAAATTTATCAAATACACCGGAGGCGAAATCCCTTGCCGACTGCTCGTGCAGCGTGTCGCTCGATTGGTCGGTCCGCCAGTCCCTGATGGAGATCCACTCGGTGGCATCGATCATCAAGGAGCGGGCGCGCACCGAGGAAAGCGATGTTTCGACTGCCGCATAGGCATCGTCGCGCGCATTGTGAAGACGGCTTGAAAGAGCCTCGCTCGAAGCACGGTCGATCATCACGTCGATATTGCGAGCATCGCCAAATTCCGAGGCGAGCCATTTCAATTCTTCCCGCAGGTGGTCAAAACGGCTGTCATGGAACAGCGACTTGCAGATCGAGCAAAGCGAGCGCAGCCGGCGCAGCGACACGCGAGCCTGATGCAGGGCCTCGGCATCGCGGGACCAGCCCAGCACCGTTTCATTGAGACGAAACTGTTTGAGACAGGCCGCCGCGATGTGCGCGAAAGCCGTTGCCGCGCTCATCTCGGACGTGAGCGGGGTCGAAGCCGCTTTCACAGCGCCGGGAGCTGTGCCCAGCAGATGATAGCCCCGTTCAGCTTTGCTCAGCACTCCGACATGTGTCGGTGTGATGAGGTCGACTTTCCTGGCGAGCGCGAACAGCGCTTTCGGCGAGCCCGCCTTCTTTTCGAACTCGATCTCGCAGAGTGGCGCCTCGCGATCGGCTGCAACGACCTTGCCAAGATCCAACGCAACTTCGATCGTGGCGTCCTGATCCGACACATTCCAACGATGCCGTTTGACATGGACCTCGAACAACGCGGCGAGCTTTGGGCCAGCATCTGCGAGCAGATCTCGGATCTGCGGATCATCAAGTATCGGTGTGTCGCCGGCGACCGGCCGTTCCCACTCCTCGCGTGTGAACGATCCGGCTGCGACACCATCACCGGCTTTGACGGTTTGTATGCGTTCATTTCCCGATTGCCGGATGCGAAGCGACAGGCCGCGCTTGGACAGATCCCATCCGGGAGTGTCGAAATAGATGGATGTCTGCTGAAGAATGATGGGCGGGGATCCGAACGGATTCTTCTTCAGGAGCGACCGCGCACCCGATTGCAAAAGCTCGAGCTTCAGTTCCGTTTCCTGCATGATGCTCTCGGCGTCGCTCACGGCAATCGAGGCGACCCACCCCATCGTGCGTCATAAGACTGTCACAAACAACCGCCCGCCTCGACCACTGTGGCCAGACCTCAAGCGGACAGACGACAAGGAGCGAGCCGGAACCGGGCGCGGACGGGCGTCAGGATTTCTAGAGCCGAAAAGTCTCCAGTTGCGCGAAGCTCCAGACAACATTTCGGAGGCGGCTCCAATGACAATTTGGCGGCTTTGGAGCCTCCGCTTTCACGTCCTGCTCTCGTTAGACGTTAATATGGAAATTGGCAGCCGCGGTATCATCCCCACGCGATAACAAGGTCGCGCAACCAGCCTCACATTGTTGGCGGGCATTAGTAAGTGGAAATTTTGCAGCTCATATTAACGGTTGACGTTGGCAAGATGCATATTATGCTCCTTGTTAACGTTTATCATTAATAAGGAGCGCCGGGATGGCTGCGGAGGGAAGAAGCGGACGGTATGTGAGACAGCCCCCAGGCTACCGAGCTTTCATACCTTCTCCGTTGCCGCCCAATCCCCAACTCACCATCGACGCCGAGCTTCAGAATCTCCTCTCCAGGGCCGATCGAGCTTTGGGCCGACTGGACGGCTCCATACAAACGCTTCCGAACCCTGATCTGTTCGTGATGATGTACGTCAGAAAGGAGGCGGTCCTATCCAGTCAGATAGAAGGCACCCAAGCTTCTATCAATGATCTCCTGAAGGCCGAAGCCGACATTTATGACCAACAGATGCCAAAGGATGTTGACGAAGTAGTCAACTACCTTTCCGCGATGAACCATGGCATTGCTCGCCTTGACGAACTGCCTTTGTCGGTTCGCTTGATTAAGGAAATCCACGAGAAGCTCTTGCATGGGGTCCGCGGTCACAAGCTCCAGCCAGGGGAGCTTCGGCAAAGCCAGAACTGGATCGGACCCGGCGGAAGCAATTTGAATTCTGCTAGTTTCATTCCGCCGCCCCATGAGGTTGCTGCTGAGGCGTTAAGCGACCTCGAGAAATTCCTTCACGCTGAAGATCACATTCCGCCGCTCATCAAAATCGGTTTAAGCCACGCCCAATTTGAAACGATACATCCATTTCTCGACGGGAATGGAAGGGTCGGCCGATTGCTCATAGCGTTTTTCCTTTTCGAACGACGGCTATTGATGCGGCCGGTCCTCTACCTTTCCCACTACTTCAAGCAGAATCGGCAGGAGTATTATGATCGCCTCCAAAAGACGCGCATTGAAGGAGATTGGGAGGGGTGGATAAAATTCTTTCTGAAAGGTGTGGGGGACGTCGCAGAACAGGCTACGGAAACGGCCCGCGAAATAGTAAGCCTCCGAGAGGGCCATAGGTCAATAATATCTGATCAATTCGGAAATTCTGCTGGCAAAGCGAACAAGGTCTTGGAGCACTTATACCGTCGCCCGACTGTTAGCATAAATAACGTTCGCGACGTGCTCGGAATCAGTTTTCCAAATGCAAGCGCTTTAATTGACAAATTTGTTGAGGCCGGCATGCTAGTGGAGATCACTGGGCAGGCCCGTAACAGGCGCTACTTCTATGCGCCGTACATCAACCTTTTTTCCAACCTTTAGGTTAATGGTCAGCCTCCAGTTGACCCGATGAAATTCGCACGCTTCGCTACGCGCATCTCGTTAGGGCGCAGCAACGGGAAATTCGGTTTTCGTACATTTGCTCAATTCCGTCTTTGCTGGTGGGCACAGCCAAACCGTCACATTCGGCGTGAAATGACGGAGCGCATTCGTCATCTCCTGGACATTCTGCTCGCAACTTCCCTCAGCGCAGTCCTGTAGAATGAGCCCAGGAATGCGCGTCGCAGTTCCTTGCGTAAACTGCCGGAACTCACCCGACTGCTTAAGAGCACGTTCCAGTGCATGCTCCCACAGGTAGACCGGTTCGATTGCGATCAGGTTTCTGTCGCTGAGGCAGTCTATGGGCTCTCCTCCCAGGCTCAAACCTTTCGCCATGCCGGCACAGTACATATCCCTTCTGGCCACTCTAGTGTCGTCGACCCCGCCTATCTCCATCGGAGAGGTGTCGCCAGCAGTGTACGCTATCGTTGCGATCTTGGCTCCGTACTTGTCTGAGTAATTCAGCATGCAAGTATTTGGCTCTTTCGTGGCGCCGTAACCGTCATCCTTCGACCCCATATCCCGCAGCGCCACGTTTACAAACGAAGGCTTCTTCGGATCGACCTCAATGTCGTCCAGAACCTTCTTCTGAGTCTGGATGTCTATGAAATAGAAATGTCCGGTAATTGTCTTGGAATTGCTGTCCATCTGGGAGCACATAAACTCAGGTCGCACGGTGGCGACGGATGCTCCTTCGTTCACAAGAACGGAACGCAGAAACGGCACAGGAACGAAGATCTCGTCGCCTTGGCGCGATGCCGACGTGTCGTCAGCCCCCACGTTGATCAAATCCTGTCGCAAAAATTGCATGGTTACGCTGGCTGTATCCAGCCTAAGTATCTGCAAAACATTGGTTTCAGCGGCCAGTATGAAAGCCGCGATTGCCGTGAAGGCTGCAGCTGGGAAACTGATCCAGTCTTTCAAAAACGCGGCGACCTTTAGAAGTCGATCCCGGCGCATTTCTCCGGCCGTCTTCTCGCCGATGTCGGATCTGCAGACAGGACAAACCACGGCAAGCTGGGGAATTGTGCTGCCGCACTTGGGACAGCTTTTCGTGCCTGCGGAATCTGGCTCCGCCGGCTTTGGGTGAGCTTCCTTCGTCATGGATGATCTCCCGGAAGAAAAAACTCTTGGGCCGCTTCAAAGGACCACTTCTGGCTCTCGTCCGACAGACTGAGCAACCATATGCTGGAGTAGTCTTCGTCATCCCAGCCATCCGGTGTGATTTGAGCGTACCCGACGATCGAGCGCGCTAGGGCAGGTATCGATTCGTGCTGCCAGCAGACAAGAACGGGGGCAGACTGCTTGATGATATCCTCAGCTGCCTCGCTCTCCTGCCCCTTTGAGTTGCGTGTATCCGGCTCGATTAACAGGCGTTGCGCAAGCGGCGTGACCGTCTGAAGCGGCCGCCGGCTTCGACTGCCTGTCCCATCCTACAGGCACGCGAGCGCGGTCGCCGCCTTGGCGGATTTCCTCACCGCGAGTGGTCTTGTGCACGAGCAGGAGGAGTTCGATCCCAGAAGCCCGATCACGGAGACTCTTGCTCCGAAGGAGCAGAAGGCGCCCATGCTCCGCCCGGATCCCTTGCAGTGAACGGGGATCATGCATGGTTTATGCCGTCGTAGGCGGCAGTCGGCTGACTACCGCAGTCGTCGATAACAGCGAATTTAGACGTCAAGTTGCCAAGCAGCGTAAGCCCTGAGCGTGACTAACCAGCTACGCGACAATTATGCGATCCATGAAGTAGATGTAGCCTGCGTCGCGCTCAATCCCGCAAGCCCGGCTTGACTCGTATTTGACCTTCTCGAAGAGCACCTGACGACCGCCGACCTCAATTCGAACGAAGTGGTCGTGATGAGGAACCTTTCCCGCCGGAACCATCCTCGACACGACGCTGCCCTTGTGGCGCATGAGCGAGGTCTTCTTGCATGCGAAGAGTCTTGGGTTGCTGCTGCGCAAGGATCCGGATGATTCCGTGGTGGTCCATTTCCGCGCCATGTTTGCGGGGCTTGCCGGCCGCGTCCTGCGCTCATGGGCAAACCCGCTGAATGACCTCCTTGTCCAGGGCCGCTCCGCGCGAAGCGATGAAGCGGTCCTGGAGACAAGACTCCCCGTAGATGCCATCGAGGAGCGGCTGGCCGAATTCCTGACGCCATTGCTCGCATCCCTTTATGACAGGTTCGGCGTGGCCGGCCTCTCGCTCAACCGCGTCGAAGCCGAGGTGCAGCGCCTGCTCAACAGCGCTGTCGGCAAAGAACGCGCGCCAGCTCCTTCATAATGAGGACGATCCAAGGGCGAAGCTCCGCAGTGACCGGTCACCATCGAACAGGGCTTCACGATAACGCCCAACGAATTCCTGGAAGGCATCATTGCCCGCTTGGGAGTTGGTCGCGGAATCGACCTCGACGATGGTGGGTTCACCGTCACCGGAATCGACGCCCATCAGGCCCTCAGCCGCGGTGCGGCCGGCCTTCATGTGGCGTTGGAGACGAAAAGGCAGCTTGGAGACCGCAGAAGGACTTGTCGGTTCCGACAACACAGCGTTCTTAGCGGGCTCCAGGGAAATTGCGACTAAACCTGCTGAGTCACATCCGGCTCGACGAATACCTGGCGCAAATTGGACTGCGCTCAGTCACGAAGAACTACGGCAGCTAACTGGCGTAGCAGCGGTAAGTGAGGCGCGAGACAGCCTAGGGGTAGGGAGGCCATACCGGAGGACTGTCAGGCGGGCCGCACTTGGCGCCCCCCGTCGGCGAGGTCTCAAAGTAGACGGGCGAAATGTGATCCATCCGCCACGTGGATGAACAATATCCAAGCAATCGATTTTCAAGAACCCAAAGTAAAGTGTTAAGGGAGCGATGGGGACCATCATCAGGAGTATGTCCGATGGCAAACGCTCTTCGCGGCATGACCGGACCCGATACCTTCTTCAGCAGTGAGAGCGACGATCTGATCGAGCAGCCTCAGGGCGTTGACTGGATCGACGGTCGCGGCGGCCACGAGTCTATCCCGTCCGGTGAGGTCATTTACGGCGCAAGGAGAGACCAGATCTTCGGACAAGAGGGCGTTGACTACCCTCTACCCGACGGCCACGACAAACCGCGCACTATTCGGGACCCATGTTTTGACGTGCTTGATTGGTGATGAAATGCGAACGCTGCTCATTGACCATCATGCCCACCTTACACGCACGATACAGGGGGCGCTCGAGGATTGCGGTTTCGCCGTTGACGTGGCTCGTTCCCTGGACGAGGCATCCACTGCATTTTGTTGCGCGAGCTATCACATTCTCCTGTTGGAGTTGGTCATGCCGGACGGTGATAGCTTGCCCTGGCTGGCACAGTTAAGGAGCAACGGGCATTCGGTTCCTGCCCTCATCATGAGCAGTGTCGACGATCTCGAAAAACGTATCGCGATTTTCAACGGTGGTGCGGATGATTTCCTGCGTAAGCCCTTCTGCACCGAAGAGCTCATCGCCAGAATGCGAGCCATTCTGCGGCGTTCAACACAAATTACCGACCCCACCGTTGCATTTGGCAACCTGCAATTCGATCCGATCGGCCGACAAGTTTTCGTTGAGGGCCAGCCAATAAAGATAGCACGCCGCGAACTGTGTATTCTCGAGCATCTACTCAACCGCGCAGGTCGCACTGTTCCACGCGCGCAGCTAGAAGATAGCCTCTATGCGTTCGACGATGAAGTTTCGGCCAACGCACTCGAAGTCGGCATCTATCGTTTGCGCAAAAATCTGAGTCAGTCAGGGGCTACGCTGCGAATCAACACAGCGCGTGGCATTGGCTACATCCTTGAATTGACTGACGCGCCATCTGCCTAAGCTGGTCGCATTTGAAAGCGAAGGTTGCCTTGAAAGTCGTTCCTAATGACCATCCTGCCACCAATCGTCGGTCGACCGTCGTTGGCGGTTTGAGAAGTATGGTTTCTCCTTGCTCGGCCTATCTTTTTTGCGCGCTCATTCTGTTCTTCCCATTTTCTGCTACGGCCCAAAACAAGCGGTACGAAGGCGAACCGCGTGCCGCTGCCAATAGCATCAACGGCACGCTGAAGCTTTCCTCTTCGCTTGGCAAGACAATTCATTTGTCCGCGCCAGCCGCCAGCATCTTTATTGCCGATCCGACGATCGCAGATTTTCAGGCACCCTCGAATAAGACTGTCTTCGTTTTTGGCAAGAAATCCGGGCGGACCAGCCTATTCGCTTTGGACGCCAACGGGGAGGCTCTCGCGCAATTGCATATTGTTGTCACTGAACCGATCGAGGATCTGCGCGCCATGTTGAGGACTCGGGTCGGCGACTATCCAATCCACGTCAGCTATACGCCGCGCGGCGCGATCCTTAGCGGGACAGCGCCCAATGCCCAAGTCGTCGACACCGCAACGAAAGTCACTGAGCAATTTCTCGGTGACGGTGCGCAGGTCGTCAATGAGATTCAAGTCGCTGGGTCGTTGCAGGTCAATCTGAGTGTGCGCGTAGCTGAGGTCTCCCGTAGCGCCATGAAGGAACTCGGTATCAACCTGTCCGCTTTCGGCAAGATCGGCAATCTGACAGTGGGTTTGGCCAGCGGCAAAGGTGCCGGTTCTGGTGCGGCGAGCGGCGGCGGTACGGCCGGCGTCGCGTACAATGATGGCAATGTCAGCCTTGGCGCGGTTCTCGACGCGCTTGCAAAGGAGCATGTCGCTTCTGTCTTAGCTGAGCCGAATCTCACCGCGATGTCCGGTGAATCCGCCAACTTCCTGGCGGGCGGTGAATTTCCCATTCCGGTCGTGCAGGGGAGTGGGCAAGTCTCGGTTGAATTCCGTCACTTCGGCGTCGGCCTGGAGTTCGTGCCAACCGTTCTCAACAACGAGCAGATCAATATTCGCGTGAAGTCGGAAGCCAGTGAACTATCGACGCAAGGTGCCGTCCAAATCAACGGTATTTCCGTGCCTGCCATCTCCACGCGGCGTGCCGAGACCGCTGTTGAGCTCGGCAGCGGTCAAAGTTTTGCAATCGGTGGGCTGATCAGGCGTAGCGTCAATACTGATATTCGCGCCTTCCCTTGGCTGGGCGACTTGCCGATCCTCGGCGCGCTGTTCCGTTCGTCATCATTTCAAAAGGAGGAGACGGAACTGGTTATCATAGTCACACCTTACATCGTGAGGCCTGGATCAAATCCCAAGCAGATGAGCGCACCCACCGATCGCCTCGGCTCAGCTTCCGACGTGGAGGCCACTCCGATGAATTCATCGGAAAATCCGCCGCAAGACCACGCTACCGGCGGCTCAGGCGCCTTGGACGGCTTCATCATCGAATAGTAACGCCCATGATGATGCGGATCACAAGCCTCCTGGTCGCTCTGAGCGCAAGCGTGAGTGGCTGCACAAGCTCCTCGCCGGTTGAGTCATCGACCGAAATCATTGTCCGGCAGGAGAACAAGGTCTTGTTCTTGCAGAGCCTTCGCGCTGTCGAACGGCAGCGTTTGCGTAATTTCATTGCGAGTGCCAGCCGTGGCCGGAGCGATGCCGTCCATCTTTTTATCAGCGGCCCGCCCTGGCTCGGCGCACAGATCGCCAGTCAGGTGATGGAGATGGGAGTTGACGGCTACAACATCCGCCTCTTTGAACAGCACCACCGTTCTGCAGCGCGAATAGAGGCGATTGTCTACGACAGCCTCCCTCCTGACTGTCCGCCATTTTCCGGCCCTTTAGCCAATGACAGTTCCTTCGACCGGACGCTTGGCTGTTCGACTCGCCGCAATTTGGCGGTCATGGTCAACGATCCGCGCGACTTGATCGACAACAACGCTGTCAGGCCAAGTCTCGGTGATCGCGCGGCTATCCCGGTTGCCAAATACAGGACCTTCGAGACGGGCAAGACCAGCAGCGCAGAACAGGGAAAGTAGCAGCAATTGGGGCCATGGCACATACGCCGCCAGGCAACGCATGACGGCGGTTGCGCAAGGGCAGGAATGGTCGCTGGGTGCCGCGGGTATCGATGGAGGCATTACGCAACGGGCTATGCCGGGCGGCGATTAAATTTAGGCGATCGGACTTGAGGAACCTCTCCCCAAAAGCCCTTCAGAGCGTTGTCAGAATGTTGCCTGGGTTGCCCTGGGATGAAGCATTCGTTGGAATTACTGATCGACTTCTCACGCCGCCGCCGTGAAATACCTCCTGTCCTGTTTCACATTTTCGATCCGCCTGTACCACGTGCAGAAGGTGATCGGGATAACTATGGTGCTCCGGCTCTGACGCTCGAGGAGTTCGCGCGTTGTTCGACAACTCCTCCTCGTCACCCACGCCTGCAAATGGCAATGGTCGTGGGAAGATCAGTCTAAAGACAGCCGCGCATTCATTGGGGGGCGCTATCGCAGTCGGACAGACTTCGCCTTCCTGCCAGGCTACTCTCAGGCACCGGATCGAGTAGAGCTACGCTCTGCGTCGGCGATCGACCCGCGGAACTGTTGTCCGAAGGATTCACGAAAATCGTTTTTGGATGGCGCGCCGACGATGCAATGCACGATCTGTCACGTCCAAGGGTTCACCCTGTCGCCACCTAGCTGTGAGCTTTCAGGAGGTTGTCCATTCGGACCGGACCGAGGAGACTGGAGTTACCAGGCTTCAGAACTCACCGGAGGGTCCGAATGAACATTCACAAGAATGCCCGTCTCACGCCGCTGCGTCGAGAGGAGATGGCGCTGTCGGTGATAGAGGGCGGTTTTTCCAAAGCCCATGCGGCGCGCATCTATGGCGTGTCAGCCAAGATCGTGGCGCGCTGGGTCGGGCGCTACAAGGCCGAAGGACGGGCCGGCATGATCGACCGTTCTTCGCGGCCCGCCCATATGCCACAGGCCACCACTGCGTCGATCGCCGAGCGCATCATGGCGCTGCGGCGGCAACGTTGGACCGGCAAGCACATCGCCCATGAGGTCGGCGTCTCGCCCGCTACCGTCAGCCGGGTTCTCAAGCGGGCCGGACTGTCGCGGTTGAGGGATGTCGAACCGGCCGAACCGGTGCGCCGCTACGAGCGCGAGAAGCCCGGCGAGATGATCCACATCGACATCAAGAAACTCGGGCGCTTCGAGCGCGTCGGCCACCGCATCACCGGCGATCGCGTCGGCCAGTCCAACAGCCGCGGCGTCGGCTGGGAGTTCGTCCATGTCTGCATCGACGACGCCTCGCGCGTCGCCTTCTCGCAGGTCTTGCCGTACCAGAGGAAGGAGAGCGCTATCGCCTTCCTGAAGGCGGCGGTCGCCTACTACGCCAGCTTGGGCATCGTGGTCGAGCGCGTCATGATCGACAACGGGTCCTGCTACAGGTCGAAAGCCTTCGCCAAGGCTGCCGCAAGCTTGGCCTCAAGCACATTCGCACCAAACCCTACACGCCCAAGACCAACGGCAAGGCCGGGCGCTTCATCCAGACCGCGCTGCGCGAATGGGCCTATGCCATCGCCTATCCGACTTCAGATCACCGTTCCGCCGAGCTGCCTGTCTGGCTGCACAGATACAATTGGCATCGCCCACATGGCAGCCTAAAGTCCAAAACACCTATCAGTCGCCTCGCTCTAACCAGGACAACCTGTTGAGGCTCCACACCTAGCCCACCAATCAAGCGACAAAGTTTGTACAGCCGCTGATTGGCAGGATAGGCCAATCCGCGCCGAAGGAGACGCGGATTGCTTTGTCAGGCCACGCGTTGAGCCAGCGTCGCCATACCTACAAAGTCGGGAACGCCTGCCGCTTGCATGGGGCCAGCCTCAAGGCTTGCCTTCAGATCGGCTAGATAATTCTCCGCGTAGGATTTGGCGGCTTCGACCGGTAGGTTGACGCCGGCCGTAAAGGCCTCTTCCAGCGCCGCCTTCGCGAGCCCGTTGCGAATCGCGAGTTTGACCTCGGGGCCAGCGACAAGGCCTACAGCCTGAGCAGCGAGATCCAGCCCTGCCTCGGCCAATGCCTTCTTAATGTTGCCTCCACTAATAGCGGTATGAATGAGTTTCCCTGCTTGCGACGCCCCCTCGAGCGCCATTGAAACGGCATCGGCGATTTGGCCCAGGCCCGGAACGAAGCTGAGGAGGCCTACAGCCGTCGCGGCCCAATCAAAAACTTTGGAACCCACCTTGAGCACGCCGTCGATGGTGTGCATAAAAGCCCCGCCATTCTTCTTGGCAGACTTGGTGTCGGGCTGGTCCGCCACACCCATCTTCATATCCGCGACCGCGTCCTGATCTGCCGCGGTCTTGGGAACATGGGCCTTCGCCTGCTGAACCGTGCGGTTCGCAACGGTCATATCGTTATAAAATTTGGCGAAGTCCCGGTTGCTGATGTTGCCAGAATCGACAGTATGTCCGCCGCCAAAATCGAAGAACCGATGATGGGTCTTATAGCCCGTAATTGAATTGTTCAGCAAACCGAACAATAAGGGATCTGACAGTAGCTGCGACGCCGCTTGTCGTACCTTTGGACTGAGACTCTTGTCGTCCGCCATCTTCGCCAGTTTGTCCCGGGTCAGGACACCGCTACCAAAAAAGGCTTGCTGATTGCGGTTAATCATATCGAGCGTGTTCAGCTCGGGTTGCGTGAGGCTCATCGACGATGAAGCGACTTGCAGGAAGTCGTATTTGTGGACCTTATCGATCGAGCCACCGTATAACTGCTTCCAGGAATCCGGGTGGGTGAGGAAGTATTGGGCGGCCGCAGTGACTTGGGGCGGGCATTTGCCGGTTTTTGCTGTGCCGTCAACGATCTGCCGGAAATCAGCCAAGCTCAGGTTCTCGGGTAGGTTGTCGGAGTACCGGTAAAGCTCGCGCACTGCATCGTTCAAGGTCATGACCGTCGGCTGACCATTTCCAGATCCGTCGGATGGGATGTAGTTCTGCTCGTAGCTTCGTGCCTGCTGGTCCTGGAAGGCGGCGACTTGTGGGTGAAGGTCTGAGAACCCGGACAAATCCTTTGCCTTGATCTTGCCGCCGCAGCGGCCATCACCCTGCGAGCCGATGGCATAAAAGAGCTCCGGGTCCTGCTGCAAGCTTTCGATTGCAGCCTTAAGATCCGGCGGCGTGGACGGATCATTGGCTAGCTCGCTCAGCGAATCCCAACTGAGCGGGCATTTGTCCTTATGGCGGTTCAGCACCGCTACAATCTGCAGCTCTGGCTCAGTCAGCTTGCCGCCACACCACGTGATCCGCGTGCCCGCTATCGGCGCCGGCGCGATGGGAGGTGGCGCGATGGGAGGCGAAGCGACTGCAGGGAGGGCTTGATCCATTGATTTCAATGCCTCCCTCAGAGCGGGTGGCATGAGCTCGAGCGGGTGCTGTCGCAAGGCTTGCAGCGATGACTTCACATCTGGCGACAGTTCGTCAAGCGGGTGCTGCTGGAGTTCGTCCATGGCCGACTTCAAATTCGCTGGCGGCAGGCCCAGTTGCGCGAAGGAATCGGGAGCGTTTTCCTGCGGCGAGCAACTGGACAGCATCGCCTGGAAGGGCAGAAACGCGCCTTGCCCGGTCTGGGCGACAATTTGTGGAGAAGGTTCCGGGCCCGACCAGGCCTGGGGGGAGGGGGCGGGGGTGGAGCTATTTGCTGTCAAAAGGTTAAGCGACATCGTGCATCCTCACAGTTGAGATTAAAAGCCGCCACAATTGCGTCACCTGGTGCCACTGTCGTTCCCGACGAACGACGGCCGCATGACTAACGCGCGGCTATCAATGCTGCCGATTCTTAGTTCCTCGTCAGCGACAACACCGGTTACAAGGTTCAGCTGTCGAACAGCTGACGAGTGCGGAAGGAAGCGCGATTGCTAGGGTATGGCGGCCGTGTTGCTTCGTGCGGGAAGCTGCGGTGTATCCTCAATTGTCATCTCTGGCTCTGTGCAGGCTCACGGACGACGCTGTCCTGATGCGGCACTTCGGAAGAGAACGGGCCTTCCGGTCGCCCATCGCGAACGACCACGGTCGAGGAGCCACGAAACAACATCAGTTCCGTCTCCTTTGGAGGCGTCCCGGTGTCGTGAGGTCGAGCCTGTGCCTCGGCTACGAGACCGTTGTATGTCTGCTCCACAAGCACAATGAAGCGGGGTGGGCCGGAAACCATGACCAGGCCCTTTCCCGGTGCCGGTCTCACAACGTAGCGCTCGTCGGAAATTCCAAGCTCATCAAGGGCCGCCTTGAACACCTCGAAGCGGACCGAAGTCAAAACCAGCATACGAGTCTGCGCTTCTTTCGCAGCAGTTACGTGGAGCACAAGCCCATCATAATACCATTGGAGATCGTAGAGATCGGTCAAGCGGTCCAGAAACGCGCGCGGCGACATACTGGGCATACGCCCGCGGATGCGCCCCTTTACCTCGGAGCTGACGTCGACGTCGACATTGAGGTTGTTGCCGAATTCTCGCAAAGCGGCAGACAGGTCCTGATCCAGAACTGTATACCTATAAGGCGTTGACGGCAGCGACAGCGGGGCCGCCAGCGTCGCATGAATGCCGGTGGAGAGAAGAACACCGAGAAAGAGAACTCTCATCCCAATGTGGAGAATGGTAGACTGGATTAACTTTCCCGGCATCTTGTCCCCAATCGAAGGCTGAAATTCGTGCTGACCTGGACGCCGAACGTGGCCTTTAAATGACGCTTCGTGGCCAGTTCGTCAGCTTGTCGTCAGTTCGCCTCCCTAGGAGAGAAGCTCGATAGCGGGTGATGAGCGATCAACTCATCACACTTCAAACAGAACAACTGAGTCTTTGCATGACAATTGGTGTTACGTCCATCTCTGCCAATTTTGCGGACAACCTGTCTAGGGTAGGGCCAACGTCAGCATGCGGCGAGCAGGCCCAGTTTGAGTGCGCACTTGTAGAGGCGGTCGCCTCGATTAAAAACGATGGCCCGTCGGCGACGGCGGGGGCGGGGCCTGTTGCTCCAGTCCTGGAGGTTCCGCGCGCGACAAGCGAGACGAGCCCATTGGGCGACCGCGTGCTCCAGACCCTTTCATCGCTGTATAGGGACAACGCCGTGGCACCTGCCACGCCCGACCAAGAGGTACCCCTTGTGAAGGACGTCCTACTCGGGCCGGTGGAGCAGTCTCCTTCCCAAGCAGGGTCGGGAATGCGCATGTCAGGCGCTCCGCCAGGAAGGGAGAATTTCGAAGCGATGATTGCCGGTCTGCGGGAAGTATACAGCGCCGTCACTGAGGTTTCCCTTGTCACCAAGAGTATCAGCGGCGCTACGTCATCCGTGAATACGCTAATAAAACAAGGATGAACGAGGCGCATGATCGCGTCACCGCACGGCGAAGGCATTGATCGCCGCCCGGCTGGTCGGCGATCGTGTCATTATGTTTTGCCGCTGCTCTTGGTTCTGAGCGGTTGCAAGGACGATCTCTACACAAAATTGCAGGAACGCGATGCCAATGAGATGCTCGCGCTTTTGCTTGACAACGGCGTGGATGCGGTCCGCGTCGCCGCCAAGGATGGGACCAGCACGATCCAGGTCGAAAATGAGCAGGTTGCCTTCTCAATCAACCTGTTGAATGCGAAGGGGCTGCCGCGTCAGGTTTTCAAGAATCTCGGCGAAATATTCCAAGGATCGGGCCTGATTGCCTCGCCGACCGAGGAGCGCGCCCGTTACGTCTATGCGTTAAACGAAGAATTGTCGCATACCATTAGCGAAATCGATGGCGTTTTCTCAGCACGTGTCCATGTTGTTTTGCCTGACAACGACCTGTTGCGGGAGCGCGCCACACCATCCTCGGCCTCGGTATTCGTCCGCCACGATGCCAACATAAATGTCTCGGCTCTGCTGCCGCAGATAAAGATGCTCGTTGCAAACAGCATCCAAGGCTTATCCTACGACAAGGTAGAGGTCGTATTCGTGCCGGCGGAACGGCCGGCAGTTGAGCAACGGCCTGCCTTGACCCAGGCAGCTAAATCAATTCCGGTGCCACTTCTGGCGGTCATTGTGGGTCTCGCCGTGGCAGTATTCGCGGTGCTGTCCTACTTGGCCAGTTCTCTTGTCTATGGGCGGAGGCAGCCATCGCAACGAGCCAGGATCGAGGGGCGCTCGGGTGTTTCAGCAATCGGGGCCGCTCGTAAAAACACCATCGGCGATGCCACATAGGAGGTATTCCCAGTGCAAATACGGATGCAAACCTTCAAACACGATGACTCCTTCAAATTGCCTTTTACGGTCCTGGGCGAGCTTGCCGCTTCAACTCATCCGACCCGCCTTGCTGCACGCCTTGACCCGGCTTTGTCGGCTGCGACGTTGGTGCGGTTGCAGAACAACCAAAGACTGCAGCCAAGACTGGCAAAATTACTCCTCGACGATGGAATGGACCTGAATGGAAGCGGCTGGGGGCCGGACCTTCTGCATGGGCATGATCCGCGCCAAGCTGCTGTGTTTGCCGGTAGTATCTGGCATGCCCGTTCGCTGCTGAAGCTGGTTTCCAAGTCTGAACTTGCCGTTCTGATCGAACGTATCGGCGCTGAAGCGCATACGTTTGGCATCCGACACCAGGCGCAGGCGATCTCAACCAGCTTGATCGCGGATCCGGAAAAACTCGCCCAACGGATTGAACACGATGGATTAGCCTGTCTTGGGGTTTGGCTCGATGAGCATTCTTTGCTCGACCGCCACCGGGTGTTCCTACGCTTGCCCGTCGGGACCGCGGCCGAGAATCCTGCGACCGAACACCGCGATGCCGCAGACCAATTGTTTTCGCTTGTGCTGTCGTATCTGAGGACGGAGGTCCCGGCGATATGACGCTCGACGATATCGTAGCGCCGGTCGCTCCGCGGATGCGCCCCGTCGGGCCGCTGGTCCCGGCCAGTGAGCTCGAAATCTGGCACAATGCCTTTGAGGCGCGCGCGGCGGCGGAACGGTATCTGCTGCGGGTTCGCCGCTGGGCCCGCATAGCTTATCAGCGGGAACGGGAGCGCGGACGTAGTGAGGGGATGAATCGTGGCGCTGAGGAAATGGCACGGCTAATTGCGCAGTCCGTCTCTGAAGCGGCACGCCAAAGGGCAGCCCTGGAGCAGCAATTGCCACAACTCGTCATGCAGATCGTAAGCGACCTGCTGGGCGCTTTTGACCCCGGTGAGCTGTTGGTGAGCGCCGTTCGCCACGCGATCGAACGGAAAGGCGGCGCGGAAGTCCGCCTTAAAGTGTGTCCCACGCAAGCCGATGCCGTCGCAGGCGAGTTCGCTGCGTACGATGGACGGGAAGGCCGGCCGAAAGTTCGAGTTGATCCGGATCCGGCGCTGTCGCCGCAGCAATGCGTGCTGTGGAGCGACTATGGCAATGTCGATCTTGGACTTGATGCGCAATTGCGGGCGCTGCGCCTCGGCTTTGGATTGCATGCTGAACAAGGCGAGCTATGACCGAACTGCTACCACAACGCGGCAGTCCGGCTGTAGACAGGACAATGGATGCGGCGCTCTCGTCTCTGAGATCGACCGCAAAGCATATCGACACGCGTGTCGTGCGCGGACGCCTAACTAGGGCCGTCGGTACGGTGCTCCATGCCGTGTTGCCGGATGCTCGAATTGGGGAACTTTGTCTGTTGCAGGATCCGCGCACCGGACGCTCTCTCGAAGCCGAGGTGATCGGTTTCCTTCAAAATGGCGTGCTGCTCACCCCGATCGGTGACATGGTGGGCCTGTCCAGTCGCGCAGAAGTGGTTGCTAGCGGTCGAATGCATGAAGTGCCAGTCGGCCCCGATTTGCTTGGCCGCGTGATCGACAGCTTTGGCCGTCCCCTCGACGGCAAAGGCGCTCTCAAAGCCGGCCAAACGCGCCCGCTTCGGGGCAAGGCGCCCAACCCCATGACAAGGCGCATGATCGAGCGACCATTCCCACTTGGCATCCGCGCCTTGGATGGTCTCCTGACATGCGGCGAAGGCCAGCGGATCGGGATCTATGGAGAGCCTGGTTGCGGCAAGTCAACGTTACTATCGCAGATCATAAAGGGCGCGGCCGCGGACGTTAACATAGTTGCCCTCATTGGCGAGCGCGGGCGGGAAGTGCGCGAATTCGTTGAGCGACACCTTGGGGAAGCGGCTCTTCGTCGTACGATCGTTGTGGTCGAAACATCCGACCGCTCGGCAATGGAGCGGGCGCAATGTGCTCACATGGCAAGCGCACTTGCCGAACATTTTCGCGAACAAGGACAACGCGTCGTTCTGATGATGGATTCCTTGACGCGCTTTTGCCGGGCCATGCGCGAAATCGGACTTGCTGCGGGCGAGCCGCCAACCCGGCGAGGCTTTCCGCCTTCCGTGTTTGCCATGCTGCCAGGCCTGCTGGAGCGCGCGGGCATGGGCGAGCGTGGCTCAATTACGGCCTTCTATACAGTGCTTGTCGAAGGTGACGGCGTGGGGGATCCCATCGCAGAAGAATCGCGCGGCATTCTCGATGGCCATGTCGTCCTCTCACGCACGATCGCTGCGCGATCCCATTTCCCCGCGATCGATGTGCTGCAAAGTCGCAGCCGCGTAATGGATGCGGTCGTGTCTATGGCACATCGCAAGGCGGCATCGACGTTCCGTGATCTCCTCTCGCGCTATGCCGAGTCCGAGTTTTTGGTCAAGGTCGGCGAATACAAGCAAGGCAACGATCCGCTTACTGACAGGGCTATCGACTCGATCGGCGACCTGCAGGAATTTTTGCGTCAGGGAGAAGACGAGGCGAGCGACTTTGAGGAAACCTTCGCATGGATGTTGCAGCTGACCGCATGAATTGTCTCCACGCTACGAGCTTGCGGCTTTTGAAGGATATGCGAGAGCGTAGCGCCCTTCGTGAGCTGTCCAAAAAGGAAGCTAAGGCCCACCTAGCGGCCGAGGCCGCACAGCATGCTTCCCGCGAGCTTGCAATCGCACAACAACACTGCGCAAGGGCGGAAATGGAGCTTTACCAACGGTTTGCATCGCTTGATGCCTTGTCCATCCAGACGCTCGACCAAGGCCATCTCCACATAGAGCGCCTTGAGGCTGAGGTCGCCTCGAGGCGCAAGACGCTTGATAACGCCTGCATCGCTCAGGAACAGACCGAGACAGCGGCGTCTGAGGCAAGGTCGCACTGGATCAGCTGTTCGGCGGCAAGGCACAAGTGGCAACAAATTGAGGACGACGTCCGGCGCGGCGTCGATATCCACTCTCAGACCGCAGCCGAGACGGAGGCCGAGGATGAGATCCTGCTTCGGTACGCGAGTGTCTCGCTCACCGATGTGGCGGGCAAGTCAATCTGATGACCGCTAGCATTCTTGTCGTGTCGCAATGGTGCCGTCTTGTAGAGCCGAAAACACTTTGAGCACACACGATTCACTGAAGCCAAAGCTAAGTCTGTCCCACGACGTCGTCTCGTGGCTCAACGAGTGCGCACACCCCCGCACGCCTTTTCAGTGCCGACTTGGCGACGAGCCGCTATCGGTGCGAATAGGACGGCTTGTCTGGCAGCCGGAATCGCTTCCCATTCCGATGCTCGAGTGCATTTGGCGGCTCGGAGATGAGACGATCGTCTTGTCGATCTCCCGTGCACTGATAGAGAGGCTCATCTCGACCGTGCAGAGCGGCATTGGCTTGCCTTCCGAGCCAACCGGTTCAATGGTTCTCGAACTCGCACTTGAGCCGCTTCTCGCTCGACTCGAGGCTCAGACACGGCAGGACGTGCAACTGGCTCAGCTGCGCGAAACCACCATGCCACCTCCCTATCTCGAATATGACGTCGCCTGCGGCCCGATCAACGGCAAAGCTCGTCTGTGCCTATTCTCGCCTCTCGATGGCCCGGTGCCGTTCGCGTTCCACGCCCTGGGAGATCTGCTTCGACAGTTGCCGCGACAACCGTGCGAATTACCCGCAGAGCTCCCGGTCCTGGTTGCAGGAAAGATCGGCTCGCTTTGCGTTCCGGCGGCGCTTATTCGCAAAACATCTGCCGGTGATGCTTTGATACCAGACGTATTACCGTTCCACCGCGATCAGATCATCCTCTCTGCGGGCCGGCTCTGGGCCGTGGCAGATGTTGCGGACGACCGCCTGATCCAGCGGGGGCCTTTCCGCCCGCAACCATGCCCCTTGGAGAGTGCGCACATCATGACAGAACCGGAATTGCAGCAAGGGCCATCGGATGCCGAGCTCGACGATATCGAAATCACTCTGGTTTTTGAATGCGGCCGCTGGCTGATGCCGCTAGGGGAACTGAGGAGTGCCGGCGAAGGGCATATCTTCGAACTTGGTCGGCCGGTCGACGGTCCGATCGATATAGTTGCCAATGGCCGGCGTATCGGCCGTGGCGACATCGTGCGCATCGGCGACGAGCTTGGCATCAGGCTACGTGGCGGGTTGGCATGCAATGAGTGAGATCCAACCCGGGATTCTGGCGCTTCTTGCGGTTACGGCTGGGCTGGGTCTGCTGCTGCTCACAGTCGTCACAACCACGGCCTTTATAAAGATATCTGTGGTTCTCTTCCTCGTCCGCAACGCGCTCGGGACGCAGACGATACCCCCCAATATAGTTCTTTACGCGACGGCATTAATTCTCACCGTTTTCGTTAGCGCGCCTGTTATCGAGCAGACCTATGCGCGCGTCACGGACCCGAAACTCCACTATCAGACCTTCGACGATTGGGTTACCGCTGCTGAAGAGGGACGAGAGCCTTTGCGTGGCTATCTCAAGAAGTTCACAAGCGAAGAGCAGCGTCGATTTTTCCTATCGTCGACCAAACAAGTCTGGCCAGAGGAAATGCGCGCCAGGACGACACCTGATGATTTCGCCATTCTCGTACCATCCTTTCTAATTTCAGAACTCAAGCGTGCCTTCGAAATTGGCTTTCTTCTTTATCTTCCGTTTATCTGCATCGATCTCATCGTAACCACGATTTTGATGGCGATGGGCATGTCAATGGTATCACCCACAATGATAGCTGTCCCTTTCAAACTATTTCTATTTGTTACTATTGATGGTTGGTCCCGACTAATGCACGGGCTTGTGTTGAGTTATACAACACCGGGAGGTTGAGCATGGATGAGGCCAGCATTGTAGCCCAAATGAGCCAAACCTTAATCGTTTTCATGATTTGGGTTCTGCCGCCACTCATTGCCGCTGTGGTTGTCGGCCTGGGCATCGGCATTATCCAGGCGGCAACACAGATTCAGGACGAAACCTTGCACCTGACAGTGAAACTATTGGTCGTTGTTGCGATCATTGTTCTGTTTGCTCCTGTGCTAAGCGCTCCGCTCATCGAGCAAGCCGATTACGTGTTCTCCCAGTTTCCCGCGATTATACCGAGTTACTAGCCTTCATGATGTCTGGTTGGTCACCCACCGACGCCCAGATGCTCATCCATGCGGCCATCGAACTCATCATCGCCGCCGGTCTTGCTGCGGCTCGCGCTGTCGGCATTATGCTGGTCCTGCCAGTATTTACGCGGTCTCAAATTGGCGGGCTGATCAGAACATGCCTTGCTGTCGCGTTCGGGCTACCGTGCTTGGCACCCATCAGAGACGGGTTACAGCTGCTCGATACTGATACCCGTTTCGTCCAAGTGACACTGCTCGGTTTGAAGGAGATTTTTGTCGGGCTGCTACTTGGGATTCCGCTCGGAATCCCGATATGGAGCCTCCAGGCGGCCGGTGAGCTTGTCGACACCCAGCGCGGCATCACCAGCCAAGTCGGTCCGGTAGACCCCGCGACGAACACTCAGGCATCCGCGATGGGACTTTTTCTCGGAATCACAGCGATCACGATCTTCGTCGCATCGGAAGGTCTGGAGATCATGATCGGCGGCCTTTATGGCAGCTACTCGATCTGGCCCGTATATCAATTTTACCCCACGCTGACCTCACAAGGGGCAATGGAATTAATCGCCCTCCTCGACCGGATTATGGTGACGAGTTTACTAGTCTCCGGGCCTGTCGTGGCCTTTCTGTTGCTAGTTGACATTTCGATAATGATCCTTACCCGCTTTGCCCCGCAACTCAAGTCGAACCGTCTCTCCCCGACAATCAAAAATATCGGCTTTCCGATCATTATGGTCACGTACACTGCGTATCTCATCGACGCCATGGCGTCAGATATCGCACAGGCCAAAGGCGGGCTCGAGGCGTTCGAAAAGATGCTGAAATGAGCACGAGCGAAGAGAAGAAACACCCGGGCACTCACAAGAAGCTAAGCGAAGCACGCAAGAAGGGGCAGATTGCGCGCAACACCGATTTCGTCCGCGCCGTCGGCACCTGCGCCGGTCTCGGCTATCTGTGGTTAAGAGCTAGCGCGATCGAAGACAAATGCATCGAAGCGGTATTATTGACCGACAAGCTGCAGGATCTGCCTTTCAATATCGCTGTCGGGCAAGCGCTAATTCTCTTGACCGAACTCACCGTGACGACAGTCGGCCCGCTGCTTGGAACTGTAGCCGCCGCGGCGGTCTCGGCCGCATTCATCTCTAACGGTGGACTACTCTTCTCGTTCGAGCCGATGGCGCCCAAGTTTGAAAAAATCAATCCTTTTCAGGGACTGAAGCGCATCGTGACGGTGCGCTCCTTAACCGACCTTGGCAAGGCGCTGGTGAAGCTATTAGTCCTCGGCGCTATCTTTCTTTTTTCTATTCTGGGCATGTGGAAAACGATGGTCTATCTGCCGGTCTGCGGCATTTCGTGCCTCGGCTTCGTCTTTACGGAGGTGAAACTGCTGGTCGGGATTGGTGCCGGTGCACTTCTGGTCGGCGGCTTGATCGATCTCCTGCTCCAACGCTGGTTGTTTTTGCGCGACATGCGAATGACTGAGACCGAGGTCAAGCGCGAAAGGAAGGAACAAGAAGGTACGCCAGAGTTGAAGCATGAACAACGTCGCCTACGTCAAGAGATGGCTAGCGAACCTCCGCTTGGCGTGCATCACGCCACATTGATCTTGAGAGGGCGGGCGATATTGGTCGGTCTGCGTTACGTGAGGGGCGAGACTGGGGTGCCGGTCTTGGTTTGCCGCGGCGAGGGCGAGGCCGTTTCACCTATCTTCGGAGCGGCGCAGGCGCTACGTCTAAGTATTGTCGACGATGATGGCCTGGCGCGTCAGCTCATCCAAACAACCAAGTTAGGAAAACCTGTTCCTATGCAGTATTTCGAGCCGGTTGCTAGAGCACTCCATGCCGCTGGGTTAGTCTAGACGAGTATACAAAATCGGTTTTCTGTTATTGCGCAGGCTACTGTGCCGCTATGGACCATGGGCAATCCAATCGTCTATGTGTCCGGACGACCTCGCATGTTTTGGAGAATTATCGCAATGCCTTGCGTGTGTGTTGATAGGCGCCATTCGCTGCTTTCTGATCACCTGTCTACCTGCGGAAAAATCGATCCGGCCAAACAGTGTAACCGGATCGAGCGCATGCTCGGTCACCTCAAGATCCACCGCGCCACCGCCTCTCGCTGCTCGTGGCAGCGATGGACGCCTCAAACTACACTGTCTTCCGAACCGTTGCCCGAGCGAGAGCCTGCCCGACCGGATCGGCGTGCACACGAACCTCTTCTGGGTGGCGTGCCGAAGTTCCTGGTCCCTGGTTATATTATGCCTCTCAGGGCACTGCGACCCCGGTCTCAACAGAACCTATGCAGAGATGGCGAGCCGTTACGGAACGCGGTACTCTGGGCAGAGGCCGAGACAGTTGCGGTACAAATTGCACAGCGCTGGTTCCTGGCGTAGCTGCCGTCGGCAGGTCGCCATGATCGACCGATCGACCTCCGTGGGCCAGCGACAGCCGGCGCATCTTGCAATTGTCTCCAAAACCAACATGCGCAAATGTCTCCGATCGAACCGGAGGTGTCGGGCGAAATGAGAAATTGACTCCTCTCGTTTCATGAAAAATCCCACCACGGTCCATCTCAAAACTCGTGCGCCCGAATGACGATGGCTTCCACTGCATTGCAGCCTCCGTCAGATTGTCGAAAGCCAAGCACCGTAGAGATAGAACCGCTTGAAGTGCCCGGAACTTGCAAAGGAAGTAGGATGGATCTCTTCGACAATATCGGTGCGTCCCCCGCCTCAGATCCCGCCCGAAGAGATGAACCAGGGTTGCAACAGCGCCAGGTCGAGCAGAGGAGTTTTGAGCAGCGACTGAACGAGCTACAAGGAAGCGTGCCTCGGCCGGTCAATCCAACCCCGGGTCCACCGCCCCACTCGCCTGCGCCAAGTGTCTACCACGACGAGATTCTTGCAGCCGCCGATCGCGGTGCCCGCTTACCGGCTGAAAGTTTCGCTTCGGCGAAGTTTTGGCAGGGAATTGACGGCGTGACCAACTCGCCTACCCCAAACGTCGATCAGGAGGAGCTTCCGCAGTTCGGCGGCCATGCTGTGTTGTCTGCAAGCGACCCAGCGATTGGAGGCGTTTGCCTGCAAGATTTGGCTTCCCTGCCACCGCAGGTCAACCTCCCAGGCGTCCCTTTGAGAAGCGCTCCCCACAGCCCCCTACCTCGCGCTCCCCGGGCAGGTTTAGGGCAGCCTCCGGCCAATCAACCGGGCGGTCCAATCAGCGCACCTCCCACAGAGCCGACCGAGGCGCGCTACCAAGCTGTCCTGCTGCAGCGAACTGCACTGCTGCGTAAGCGAGAACGCCGCCACCCAGACGAGCTGCTTTTTAACACGTACCGCAGGCTGGCTACGGCCAAGGGAAATCGAATCAGCCAGAACAGGATTTCGAAAGACATAGCGGCGTTGCGGAAGTTCAGTGTGCGCCTTGCCAAGGACCACCAGAGCCAAATCGCCGGCCGGATTCACGATCGGCAACTGGACAGCCTAGTGAAGCTCTGCGCGGCCGGCGATACCAAATTACTTGGTCAAATCAACTCAGCATTGGGCAGGCTCCGACAGGCCCAGGCCGAAGGGCAGGTGATAGTTGGCCGGAATCGACCTAGCACGGAGGATGACGAGGTCTTCGCTGACTACCACACAAAAGCCACAACCGACAAAGTGAGCGAAACCACGGTGAAGACCGACTTGGCGACGCTGCGTAAGTTCAGCGCATGGCTTGCAAAGAACCACCAGAGCCAAATCCGCGGCAGGATTCAGGATCAGCAATTGGACAGCCTGGCTAGGGACTACGCGGGCAGCGATCCCCTACTACTGCGTCAAATCAACTTTGCGTTGACCAGACTCCGGCAAGCATCTGCCGGAAAGCGGGTGACCGTTGCTCGGGGCGCTCGACCGGTCACGCAGGATGACGAGGTCTTCGCCGACTACCACACAAAGGCCACAGCCGGCAACGTAACCGCGGTGAAGACCGACTTAGCGGCGCTGCGTAAGTTCAGCGCATGGCTTGCAAAGAACCACCAGAGCCAAATCAGTGGCAGGATTCAGGATCGGCAATTGGACAGCCTGGCTAGGGACTTCGCGGGCAGCGATCCCATACTACTCCGTCACATCAACCTTGCGTTGATTAGAATCCGGCAAGCATCTGCCGGAGAGCGGATGACCGTCGCTCGGAAACCTAGTAGCAGGGACGATGAGGAACTCTTTGCCACCTACGAGGCAAAAGCTACCGCCGACAAAATAAACTCACACACGGTGAAGACCGACATCGTGGCGCTGCGTAAGTTCAGCAAATGGCTTGCGCAGAACCACCGGACGCAAATCGCCGACCGGCTTGAAAGTCCGGAGTTGGACGCGCTGGCGAAAGCCTATGCGGGCCGCGAGGCCTGGCGTATAACACCAGCGTTGAGAAGGCTCCGGCAGACCAAGGCCGAACAGCGGGTGACAGTTAAAGACCATCGTCCTGTCACCAAAGACCATCGTCCTGTCACCGAAGACACCAGAGTGATTGAGGCTGCCTGTAACGAAGCCGCCAGTAAAGGATATTACGGGAGAACGATTAGGAATTATCGACCTGTTTTGCTGCGTTTCAATGATTGGCTCACTGAGAACTTTGGTAAGGGTGTTGCCCGGATTGAACCTGCGGTGCTGAACCGTGCGGTTGAAGAGTACAAGAAGAACGAATCACGTGGGTTCCGCAGCGCGTGGAGCTTCTTTCAGAGATTTCGACAGATGTCCGCAGCAAACGAGGTCCTGCACTTGGCCGCCAACGGGCAGGCGGGTTGGCGCCAGGATGAAGGCCGCGCACACAAAGCGGCGGCGCAAACCGCTTCCTTGTCGCCTTTCCCCCTGCCTCCAGCCGACCCGTCTTGGAACCAGCTGCGAGACCTCATTCAAAAAGACCTTGCGCAGCCTAGCTCGTCCTCGGCCTTCGCAGGCGCCCAGCAGGCCAGCTCGTTTCAAGAGTTTTCCTCAGCTCCGCATACTCCGTTCGAGGGGGCTTGGG
>NZ_JAVIIV010000023.1:0-99815 GCF_033977215.1 Mesorhizobium humile | reverse complement strand
TACACCATCACCGACGCCGACGGCTCGACGGCGCCCGGTACGCTCACCATCACCTTCAACGACGATGCGCCTACGGCGCTGTCTCCCGAGACGGCAGTTCTCATCAACGCGGTCAACAGCATCGCGACATTCGATCTGGATTGGGACGCCAACATCGACAACAATGTCGGCGCTGACCAGCTTGGGTCCATCAGCTTTGCCAACGTCGTGAACGGCCAGCAGGCCACCGGCGTAATAAATGGAAGCACAGTCAATCTGACGTCAGGAGGTCAGCCTATCCTGTTGTACCTCGTTGACCATGACAACAATCCTGCCACCCCGATGCAGTTGCAGGGGTGGACCGGCGGCCTAGGCACCGGAACCGAGATCTTCCAGATCACGCTGCAGCCAGACGGAAGCCTGGCGTCTAGTTCTGACCATTACCAGGTTGAAGTGTTCGCCGCGATTGGCGCCACAGAGCAGACGCACATCGACAATTTCTCGGCGCTCGGCTCGAACTCGCAGCAATTCAAGGCCCTAGACGTGGCGGGAACCACCCAGGACCTGCTGTTTTCCGGTTACGTAACCCAGGCAAACGGAACGAGCAATGCGGCAACAGGATCGGCGGTCTCGGCGAGCACAACTGGGATTGGTGTTGGCAATAACTCCATGAACGACGGTGACAATCTACGGATCGATTTCGTCAACGATCTGACCGTCTCAACTGGCAACAACAACACCTATGACTACTCGACTCACTATAATGTCAACGACTTCCAGTTTGCCATTGTACAGGTGAATGGCAGCCCGCCAGCGGACTCGATCGAAACCTGGGTGCGCATCTATAACGCAGGCGATGACGATCCAAACACCAACACCGCAGCGGATGCAGCAGCCCTTGCGAACGACGCTCAGCTCACCACGATCACGGATATCAAAGTGAACGGCGTGAGTTTGAACCTTGCTTCGTTGACGACGGATGGACACGGCGGATATTTGATCACAGGCCTAGATCTCCACGACACCGTTCTCGTGACGGCCTCTGGAAGCGGCTATGACAGGATTGAAATCGAAAATGCCATCGCCCCTGGAACCTCAAGCCTTAACGGAGAGTCGTTTGATATCGGAGCCTTTGCGTTTGTCACGACCGTCACAAACGTCCCATCGGTCGAACTGAACTTCGACCTTCTATTGAAGGATGCGGACGGGGACACTTCCACAAGTTCGCTGGCAGTCGATTTGCTCTCCTCGGGCAGTGTAACGAGCGACCATTCGAGTTCCGGCTCGGGCGTGACCGAGACCGCTGCAGCAGGAGTAATAAATATCATCGGCTCGGATTTTGCAGATTCCTTGACCGGCAATGGCTCGAACAATGTCCTAGCTGGGATGAATGGAAATGACACCCTGCATGGCGCCGGTGGAAATGATTTGCTCATTGGCGGTCTCGGCGACGATACCCTCTACGGCGACGACGGAAACGACATCATCTACGGCGGGTCGGGACTTAACCACCTAACCGGCGGCGCGGGCGCGGATACGTTTGTGATCGATGCATCCAAGCTCACGGTCCACGTTGCCGATGTCATCGCAGACTATACACCCGGCCAGGACGTTATCGACCTGTCAGAGCTACTTAAATCCCTTGGAGGCGACGCGCCGACTACTGATCCGCAGGTAGGCGACTCAGTCAACGTCACCTTCTCAAACGGCGACGCTCACGTGATGGTCGACGACAACGGTACCGCTGCCGGGGGCAACATGGTCGAAGTGGCAACGCTGACAGGGGTTGGTGTCGGATCTACGATTAGTATCCTTTACGACCACAGCCAGCCAGCGCATACGGAAACTGTGACTGTTTGATCAACGCACCAATAGAACAAACGTGATGGCTCAGTTGACGTAGCGCTTGGTCACACTCCCATGCTATGCATAAGCAACACGTGAATTCGTAATCTGGAGAGGGGCTTACATGAGACATTCCGCAAGATTGCTGGCTTCGGCCGCGGCGCTGCTGCTCGCCGGGTCGACGGGCTTCGCCGCCGACATCATCGGCGAGCCGGCGGTGAATTATTGCCGCACCGTCGGCACGTCGGACCTGGTGCTGACCGACAACATGGTCGAGCTCAAGGACCATGTGGTGAAGCTGATGGACGAGTCGGTCGCCGTCGCCAACAGCCCGGAATGGATCAACTCGTCGCGTCCCGCCTTCGTCTGGGCTTCGGAAGCCAAGGTCGCCTGCGGCATGGCCTATGGCTACCTCAAGACGAACTACAAGGACGAAGACACGCTCAACAAATGCGAGTGCTTCCACGACCGCATGGTCGAGTATATGCATTGAGCTGACGGGCGTGCGCTGCGCCGACCGGCTGCAATGATGACGATGCAAGCCCGGGTGGAGGCGCACGCCTGCGCGGCCACGGCGCCGGTTGCCGCGCATGCCGGCATGATGCGGGCGACTGATCTCCGACGCGAGCGTTGGCGAGCCCTGGCCCTGGTCTTTGCCGTTGCGGTGGCGGCGTCCGGATGCCAGTCCAAGAGCGGCGCATCGGACGTGCTCGATCCATCGGCGATCGCGGCACCCGCCGGCCAGGCGGGAGTTCCCGCGGCGCCCGCCCAGCCGGCATTGGCCAGCGCGACATCGGACGGCCCGACCTCGGCCGCCGCGGCGCAGGCCAATCTGACGCTCGGCACGGGGCCGACCAAGGTGGCCATGCTGCTGCCGCTTTCGGCCCCCGGAAGCACGGGCGAGAACGGCAGGAAAATGTATGACGGCGCGCGGCTGGCGATGGCCGATCTCGGCGACAAGCTCTTGACGCTGACGATCCAGGATACGCGCGGCGACAGCGCCAACGCCAAGGATCTGGCGGTGAAGGCGATCACCTCGGGCACGGCGAAGGTCGTCATCGGACCGTCCGAGCTTGCGGCCGCGCAGCACCTTGCCAAGCTCTCCGGCTCCAAGCGGCCGCCGGTGCTGGCGCTGGCCGACAATTTCGCCGGCGGCCCCGGCGTCTATTCCGTGCGGCTCAGCGAAGCCGACAGCGCCGCGGCGGGCGCGGCGGCGATCGCCGGCAAGGGCGCCAGGAAATTCGTGCTGATGGTGCCGGCGGGCGCGGATTCGAGCCCCATTGAATCCCGAGTCGCCAACGCGCTCAGCATCTATGGCGCCACGCTTGCCGTGACGCTGCCCTATTCGGCGACGGATGGCGGCGCGAAGGTGGTGTCCGACATGGGCTCGCTGGTCGAGGCGCCCGACGCCGTGGTCGTCGCCTGCGGCGACGGCAGCCCTATCGCCGTGCTCGCCGCGCTGAAGGCGAAAGGCATTCCAGGCAAGGCCGTGACCCTGATCGGCACCGACCGCTGGCTCGACCGGCCGATGGATCCGCTCTATGAGGGCGCCTATATCGCGACGCTCGACGAGAGCGAGACCGGACCGATCGCCGACCGCTTCAAGACGACCTACAAGTACCAGCCCGACGTCAACGTGGCCTATGCCTACGACATGGTGGCGCTGAGCGCGGGCATAGCGAGCTCGGCCGGACCCGACGGCTTCAACAAGCAGGTGCTGGAGAACACGACCGGCTTCCGCGGCTCGACCGGCCTGTTCCGCTTCCGCGCCGACGGCTCGAGCCAAAGGTCGATGCCGTTTTTCAAGGTGGAAAAGGGGCAGTTGAAGCTGGTGGAGAAGTCGACGTCGGGGTTTTAGCTCTTAGGCTTGGGGGGCTCGTTGGATTTTCTTAGGAAGCTATTCGTTTTGGCTGCTCTCTGCGCGACAGCGGCAGGGGCGGTTGCCCTCATCGAACGCTTGGTGTTTGACTCGCCAAAACCGGCTACTTCAGGCGACGCGCCGGAGAAAAAACCGGTACCGCAACGCAGATGGCGCCTGACTTAGTTAAGCGGCTTCTGAGCCAGCGCGCATTCGGATGGATGATATCGGAGACATTGCCATATCGCCTTGGACAAGCGCCGACTGGAGAACACGAGCGGCTTCGGCGGCTGGAGAGACCCGTTCCGTTTACATGCCGACAGGTCAAGCCAGAGGTCGACGCCCTTCTTCAGGATCGAAAAGGTCAGCTAAGGCTGGCGGAGAAATCGACGTCGGGGTTTAGGGGGGCTTGCTAGCTTGCGGCTATCAGGGCGACGGGCCGCCGGGGTAAATCGGACAGCCATCCGGCCAGTACCCAGATGGCCGGTGTCGCCAGCATCGAAGCGTAGCCATCCACGGCGTAGTGCCAGGCCAAATGCACAGAGCCCAGCTGAATTGCGATCAAAAAGGCAACGCCGAACCAGCGCAGTAACCCGCCAAAGCGCCAGAGATAGATCGCGTTCAGGGTAGCCACGGCAACATGCAACGAAGGAAACGCAGAGATGCCGCTGCCCAGGCGCGGGCCATGCAATCCCGCATTGGCAAGGAGCAAACGCTGAGCGTCAAGGGCCCAAACAGGATAGACTTTGTTTGTCGCCTGGAGAGAATTCATCAAGGACAGAAACGTGGAATCATTGTAAAAGCTCATAACAAAGGCCGGGCCCACCGAGGAAAAAAGTACCGCAGCAACGTTACCCAAAACGGCCCAAATGAGGACAAACGCTACGAGGTATTGGGAACGGACTCTCTCATTTTCAATTGTAAAAGTTACGCAAAACAGAATTGTAAGCATAATTATAAACCAAAGGTTATATAGAAAATTCAAACTGAATATGATAAACGCAGTCCCAAAAAATTGGCCTAATATCCTCCACGCATCAATTCCGCCGTGAATAATTCTATCGAATTCTATAAGATATTTATCTGCATAAAACGGAACTATACGCCCGATGCCATCCTTCATGCTGGTAAATAAAGAAAAGAAGATCGGAAGGACCAGCATGACGGGCAGGCCAATGATTAGCCGCTCAGGCAGCTTGTGAACCAGCAGGCGATCACGGATGGCGGGATAGAGACGCGGCGGTCGTTCGAGCATGACGCGAACGGAGATGACCGCGAACAGGATAACTGTTACGCCAAACCCGAAGAGTAAAAAGGCATCGCTGTATATCTGGATGTCAACTGGGATATGCCAATGGGCAGAGGCGATAACTGCAGCCAATGCGTAAAGCAAAACCACGAAGAGGAAATGCCTGTTGGAATGCCAACTCTTCCAACTATCATTGAATCCCATAGCGTTCATGACCGACTAGTTGAGCTGCTCCAGTATCCCTGAGCTGGTTGCCACTATCAGGGCATGATACATCTGCATTGCCAGCGCACAGATCGCGGCCATTGAGATCGGCACGCCGAAGGGCACGATCCCTTTGCGGTCCATATGCTGCACATAGTGGCGGAACATCCCCGCCGGCAGCAGGAATGGATTCTTGATCACAACCGCTGTGGCGACTGCGAAAGCCAGCAGCAATATGGAAAAAACGGCGAGATTGCCTCCGCCAATCAGAAATGGGGTGACGCTCATCAGCTTGACGTCGCCGGCGCCGATCTTGCGCAAGAGCCAGAATGGAAAGAGCGCCAGGAACAGGGCGAGGCCGCCGAATGCGCTCAGGCCCATATCCAACCATGAGTGAGTTTGCAGCGACTGGAATTGCAGAACTCCGAGGCCAAGGCAAAGCAACAGCAGCACGTCTCGGTTGGGTATACGCTGTGTGGAAAAATCGATCCAGGCAATGCGCCCGAGCAGCAGGATTGCCAGCCCCTGAAAGACAAGCGAAGCGGTCACCAACATGGGTCGCCCCTACCGCTCGATATTCTGCACGCTGGACGACAGCAGTTTCAGATTGTTGGCGACCGTCGGATCGTTTGGTGCCAGTTCATAGGCCTTGAGGAAGTTGCTGCGCGCGTCCTGCAACTTGCCGCGCAGCAGATAGGAATAGCCGAGGTTGTTGTAGTATTCCGGCGTCGCGCCGAGCAGCCGGTAAGCCCGGCCATAGGCCATGTCGGCCAGATCGAAGCGGCGGATGCGGTCGCACGAGGCGGCGAGGCCGAGCCAGGCGACGCCGTCATTGGGCGCCAGCCGCGTCGCCTTGTAGAAAAGGGCGCCGGCGTTGCCGTAGTTTTCGGAACGGAACTGGGTCTTGGCTTCGGTGATCGCCTGGTCCGAAGCGTAATAGTCGACATCGCTGACGGTCTTCAGCCCGTCGAAGGCGTCGCCGAAGGCGGTATAATCGCCTTTGGCGGGCTCGTTGGTGCGCATGACGCCGCCCGTGGAGTCGTTCGTTTGGCAACCGGCTAAGAAGATCAGCAGCAGGCTGGTCGCGACTGCGAGGCGCTTTGTCATTTTGTGTCCCACGAGTCCCCGACTCTATTTTAGAAGATAATCATATGGCGGATCAGAAGAAAGTGCCTTTCATGCGAATGATCACTGGCAGCATGACAACCATCATGACGACCGGGAAAATGCACAGGCCGAGCGGTATCATCATCTTGACCGGCAAGGCGTTGGCGCGCTCTTCGGCCCGCAGGATTCGCTGGCTGCGCATCTCAGCACTGTAGACACGTAAAGCGTCGGTGAGGCTGGTGCCGAGCTCTTCCGACTGCCGGAACAGCACCGCCAACGCCTTTGCCTCATCCAGTCCGATACGATCGGCAAGCTCGCGCAAGGCATCGCGCAGTGGCTTGCCTGCCCGCAATTGCAGATTCATGATCGAGAGCTGGATGCCCAGCCATTTGTGCGTGCTCGCCATCTCCTGGCTCACACGCTCGACCGCGGCCTCGAGACTCATGCCCGCATCGGCGCAGGTGATCATCATGTCCATGAAATCGGGAAAGGAGCGACGGTAAATCTGCTTCTGCGTGTTTTCGAAGCGGTCGAGCATGATACTCGGGATGACGATGCAGCCGAGGCCGATCAAACTCGCGCCCGCGACGGTGAAGAAGCCAGGTAGCCGCGGCGGCATGATTTTCGACAACAGGGCATACATGATCAGAAAGCCAGCGGCGACGGCGCCTAGCCGGCAAAGTGTGTAAATCAGAGGCGCGCTCGCGTGATAAAAGCCGGCGCGAAAGAGCTTGGCTTCGAGAGCGTTCGGCTCGTTGCGCTCCTTCTCGATCGATTTGAAATAGGCGTCGACAGGCTTCTGCGCCGCGATCTTAGCGCGCTGGTCTTGCCCAAGGATCGAGCGCGGGTCTATACGCGCATCGCCAACCAAACTGTCAGTTACAAGCCTGCGCGTTTGCATTGCCGGGAGGAATACCAACGCCCCGAACAGGAACATGGCAACCGCCGCCACGAACACGGCGACTGAGACCAGGAAAATCAAATCATCAGTGTTGGAAAGCAGATTTATGGCTCACTCCTAGAAATCAAAAGCAACCATGCGATACATGATGTAGTCGCCTAGCAGCGCCCAAAAGCCGAATGTCAGGAAGACCGGCAAGATTACAGGATTTCCCCAGACTTTTCCGTAGTATGACGGCGAAATAATCTGGAGTATCAAGAACATTGCGATCGGGAAGAGCGAGATGATCCACGCGGATGCGCGGCCCTCAGCCGAGAGCGCCCTGATCTTCAATCTAAGCTTCTGTCTCTCGCGCAGCACGGATGAAAGGTTAGAGAGTATCTCGGTAAGGTTGCCGCCCGTCTTCGATTGGATCGACAGCGACACCGAAAGCAGGTGAAGCCCTTCAAAACCCACCCGCTCCGACAATTTCCGCACCGCCTGCTCCATGCTCAATCCGAAGGTGATTTCGTCGGCGACGATGCCGAATTCCGTGCCAAGCGGATCCGGCATTTCGCGGGCGACAAGACCAATAGCGACGGAGGCGGGATGACCGGCGCGCAATGAACGCACGATCATATCCAGTGCATCGGGCAATTGGCCTGCAAACTTCTGCACCCTTTTCCTGCGGGCCCGCCGCAAGATGAGAAGCGGCAGCGCAAAGCCAACCACAAGGAAGACGATAAAGGCCGCCGGCGCAGCGAGGCCGACGAAGAACCAAAGGAGCAGTGCCAGCGCCAGGCCGGTCAGGAAAAACGATGTTGCGAAGGTCAGTGGATTTCCGGTAACGCCGGACTGGGTGTACAGCCGATTAAGCCAAACAAAGCCGGAGATAAAGTCGCCGGAATCGGTCAGTCCGCGTTCGCGCAACAAACCCTGCAATGCCCGTTCCGCCGGTGCGTCATCGGCGATACGGCGAAGCCGATGATTGACCGCGACCCGACGCGAACGCCGGCCTGCCAGAGAGAGATAGAAAGCCTCACCGGCAAGGATGACCGAGGCGGCCGCAACCACATAGATAAAATAGAGTAACGCCTGTCCCGTCAGCATCACAGGGCGACCTGCGGATTGAAGGCGTCTTTGGCAAAATGAAGTCCAAGCGTAGCGGCCTCGGACGCAAAGCGCGGGCGGACGCCGGTTGCGCGGAAATCGCCGATAATCGTGCCGTCGGCGGCAACATCGCGCCTGACATAGTGATAGATTTCCTGCAACTGCACGACGTTACCTTCCATACCGGTGATCTCCGAAATGGAGACGACTCGCCGTCCGCCGTCAGAAAGGCGCTGCGTCTGCACGATGATGTCGATGGCCGAGGCAATCTGCGCACGGATCGATTCATGCGTCATCGGCAACCCAGCCATTCCGATCATCTGCTCCAGGCGCGAGATGGCGTCACGCGGCGTATTCGCATGGATGGTGGTCATCGAGCCTTCATGGCCGGTGTTCATGGCCTGCAGCATGTCGAAGGCTTCCTCGCCGCGCACTTCGCCAACGATGATGCGGTCGGGGCGCATGCGCAGGGCGTTCTTAACCAGCTCCCGCTGGCGGATCTCGCCCCTGCCCTCGACATTGGGCGGGCGCGTCTCCAGCCGTCCGACATGCGGCTGCTGCAATTGCAGTTCCGCCGCGTCCTCGATGGTGACCAGACGTTCCTTTGACGGAATGTAGCTCGACAGGGCATTGAGCAGCGTCGTCTTGCCGCTGCCGGTGCCGCCGGAAACCAGGATCGACTTGCGCGCCTGCACCGCTATCCTGAGCATATCGATCATGGGCTGGCGGATCGAATTCAACGCCATCAGGCGTTCCAGCGAATAGGGGTTCTTCGAGAATTTGCGGATCGAGACCAATGGGCCGTCGACCGAGACCGGCCGCACAGCAATGTTGACGCGCGAGCCGTCCGCTAGGCGGGCATCCGCCATCGGCGCGGATTCATCGACCCGGCGACCGATGGCCGAGACGATCTTGTTGATGATGCGCAGCAGATGCGCTTCGTCGCGAAAGCGAATCGAGGTTTGTTCGATCAGGCCGCGACGCTCTATGAACACCCGCTCATGGGTGTTGATCATAATGTCGGTGATCGATTCGTCCTTGAGCAGCGGTTCGATCGGCCCGAGGCCGAGCATCTCGTCGGCGGTGTCGCTGGTCAGTTGATCGAGCTCGCGGGCATTCAAGGGCACGTTCCGGCTTCGCACGAACTCGCGCACGATCGGCCGAATCTCGTTCAGGATTTCCTCCTTTGACGCAGTTTCCAGCGCCGACAGGTTGAAACGATCGATGAGATGGCGATGCAGCTCGACTTTCAAGGTCAGGAAGTCGAGATCTTGCGGTTCGGCATCCGTTGCGATGACCGAGGCCGCCCCATTCGAGATCGCAACCACGGGCGGCGCCTGCAACGCCCGCTGCTCACTTGGCCCTTTGATGAAGCGACCCAACATGCCGCCTACCCCTTTTGATTTCCCCAAGCCGGAAACTAAGCGTTAACCACAAGGGGCACAAGCGGTCTGACGCCAAGGTGCGCGCATTACTTGTGACATAGTTAAGAAAGTAGTTGCGAAACAACATAACTATTTTTGACTTACCCTTCGCACCCAGACCAAGGTCCTAAGACCTTTGCCGTGACCAGTGCACTTAAGTCCGCCAACGCATTAGATATACTGAATTATGTCGGATTTCTAATACGTCAACAGCGCGATCCAACCGTGGCATAATTGTGAATGAATGGTTAAAATCACTTGAAAAATGAGGCGAATCAAGCCCTTGTCGCAATTGAGAAAGCCTCAGATCGAGTATTGAAAGGTTAAGCTTCCGTTAATCCGTTTGACACTGCTTTTTCGCGCGACCTAGGATTGAACGTGACGGGGGATGCTTGGGTATGGGGTTCATTCCTTGGCTCTGTCTCGTCGGGTTCAAACCTCCAAAGGGAGAAATTGGCATGAACAAGCTCATGACGATGACCCGGCAGTTCCGCGACGATGAAAACGGCGCTGCTATGGTCGAGTATTCTATTCTGATCGGCATTATCGCAGTGGCGGCGATCACCGCCATCGTCGGCATCGGCGCCTATGTGACTCATCAGTTCGCGACCCTCTGCACGACGCTGAAGGCCCATCCAAACGGTGCAACGATCACCTGCTGATAATCTGGATACGGGGCCGGGTAGAGCTCGGCCCCTATCATTCGCATATCCAAGGAATGAACATGAAGGGTGGTATGGGTACGGGGGTTTGCCCCAGGCGCTGCCTCATCGTGTTCAAACTTCCAAAGGGAGAAATTGGCATGAAGAAGCTCACGACGATGACCCGGCAGTTCCGCGACGATGAAAACGGCGCTGCCATGGTCGAATATTCCATTCTGATCGGCATTATCGCCGTGGCGGCGATCACCGCCATTGTCGGCATCGGCGCCTACGTGACTCATCAGTTCGCGACGCTCTGCACGACGCTGAAAGCTAATAGCGGGACGGTGATCAGCGCCTGCTAGCAACTCTGTTCCGGGGCTAGGTAGCGCCCAGTCCCGGATCGTCTGTTCCATTTTCGGGGGCATCGGGGCTCATGCGTGCCAATACATTGATCATGATCGTCCTCGCCGGCATATTCGGCGTACTGGCGGTTGTACTCGTCAATATCTGGCTTGCTGGCCAGCGGAACGCATTGGCGCAGTCCAATGGCGTGCAGATCAGTTCGGTCGTGGTCGCGGCGGTGCCACTGAAATTCGGCGATGCGCTGAGCGCCGACAAATTGCGCGAAATTGCGTGGCCGGCGGGAGCCGTGCCGGCAGGGGCCTTCGGAACTATCAAAGAAGCGATGGCCGGCAACGGCGCGCGCCAGGCGCTGCAATCGATCAGCGCCAATGAACCCATTCTCGCCGCCAAGATTACCGGGCCGGGGCAGCGGGCGACGCTGTCGGCCGTGCTTGGCGAAGGCATGAAAGCGGTTTCCATCCGCGTCAACGACGTACTCGGCGTCGCGGGCTTTGTCTTTCCAGGCGATCGAGTCGATGTTTTGTTGACCCGAAACGTTCGCGGCGACGACGGCGTCGACAAGAGTTTTGTCGACGTGCTGTTGCAAAGCGTGAAAGTGCTCGCCGTCGACCAGGTTGCCGACGAGAGCAAAGACGCCCCGCAAGTCGTGAAAGCAGTCACGGTCGAAGTGAGCACAAAAGACGCCCAGAAGCTGACACTGGCAGCGGGCGCCGGCCAGTTGTCGCTGGCTTTGCGCC
Source organism: Mesorhizobium humile (assembly GCF_033977215.1). Classification (NCBI taxonomy): domain Bacteria; kingdom Pseudomonadati; phylum Pseudomonadota; class Alphaproteobacteria; order Hyphomicrobiales; family Phyllobacteriaceae; genus Mesorhizobium; species Mesorhizobium humile. The sequence goes on along the minus strand of NZ_JAVIIV010000023.1, from coordinate 88,415 downwards.
AGGCTGCCGGCAGCAAAGGTGAGACGAATGAAAGGGTCACCCTGGCGGACCTGACCGGCGACACGCCGGAGGATGTCGCCAAGCGCCAGGCTGAACTTGACAGGCAGGCAGCCGAGGAAGCGGCGCGCAAGCAGGCCGACGAGAAGATAGACGGACTGGCCAAGGCCGTGGAACGAGTCGGCAGCCAGATCGACCAGATGAGCAAGACAAAGCCGGTTACGGTCGTGGCCGCCGCTCCCCAGGCGCAGCCTCAGGTGAAGGAAGTGATCAAATACGTCCAGCCGGAACCGCCGAAGCAAGCGACAGTCGGTGTGTTCCGTGGTATCAAGCTGGAAACATACGAAGTGCCGCGACAAGACTGACGAGGGTCGGTGCGGCGGGGCTGCCATTGGCAGTAAGCGGGGAGACGGGGAATGAACGGGTTTTGCGTAAGGATAGCGGCGGTCGCGCTATCCTTGTTGATTGCACCGGCGATGCTTGGCCATCCGGCCAGGGCGGCTGACCGGTTTATCGATGTGTCGAACCCGTCGCTGCACCGCGTGTTCGTGCCGGTCTCGCAATCGACCACGATCACAGTCAATGCGACGCTGGGCGATATCGTGGTCGGCGACGAGAAGATCGCCGACGCGCAGCCGATGACCGACAAGACGCTCTACATCATCGGCAAGAGCGTCGGCACCACCACCGTCAATCTGTTTTCCGAGGACAAGCGCTCACTTGGCGCCATCCAGATCGAGGTCGGCCAGGATGTCAGCGACATGGCGGTCGCCATTCGCCAGGTAGCGCCAAAGGCGCGCATCGAGATCGGCTCGATCAACGGCAAGGTTCGCCTGAGCGGTCACGTCAAGGACGCCGCGACGTTGGCATCCATCGTGGAAGTCACCCAGCAATATGGTCCGGACGCCATCATCAATGCCGTGACGATCGACGACAGCGAGCAGGTTAATCTGTCGGTACGCATTCTGGAGGCCAAGCGCAATGCGGGTCGCGATCTCGGCGTGTCGTTCAGGAGCAAGAACAGCCGGGGCACGACGGTTGTTGGGACTGGCGACGCCACGGTCGACAAGGACGGTACCGTGCTTGGAACCGGCGATCTGGTCAGCGGGCTATTGTCAAACACCAACCCATTCGCAGCGCTCATCACCCGCATCATCGATAGCAACATCAAGGTCGACCTCATCATCGAGGCGCTGGAAGCGAAAGGCGTCGTTCGTACGCTGGCCGAACCGAACCTCACCACGGTTTCCGGCGAAACGGCCAGCTTCAACGCCGGCGGCGAAGTGCCGGTGCGCAGCGTCAATGCGCAAGGCGAAGTCGAGATTGTCTTCAAGCAGTTCGGCGTCAATTTGAACTTCACGCCGGTGGTGCTGGACGACGGCAAGATCCACATCAAGCTGGCGCCGGAAGTCAGCGACCTGACCGGCTTCACCAGCGCGGGCGACCCGATCTTCACCAACCGCAAACTGTCGACGGTGGTCGACCTGCGCGACGGCCAGAGCTTCGCGGTCGGCGGCCTGCTTTCGAGTAAAAACACCATACAGCAAAACCAGGTGCCGTGGCTCGGTCAGGTCCCGATCGTCGGCGCGCTGTTCCACAATTCGAGCACGGCGAAGGAAGAAACCGAGCTGGTCGTCATCGTCACGCCGCATCTCGTGCGGCCGGTGAAGCCCGGCGAGCAGTTGGCGACGCCATTCGACAAGACAAGGCCCGCCAACGATCCCGAACTCATGCTGCTCGGCCAGCTCGAAGTCAGCAAGGACATGATCCGCATGTATGAGCATGGCGAAGGCGTCACCGGACCCTATGGCCACATGCTGGATGTCAAATCGAAGGACAAGCTGCTCTATGTCAAAAAGTAAGCTCCTGCTCGTCCTTCTCGGCAGCAGCCTCCTTGCGGGCTGCGCGGCCGACTATCTTAACAATTACGACACGATGACGCTGGCATCGGGCGACTCGCAGAAGGCCAATCAGCTGCTGCAGACGGTCGATCCGTACAACCCGGCTTCGAACAACACCAAGATCGAAGGCGACGGCGCCCGGTCTGTCGGCGTCGTTCAAAAATACAAGCTTCCGCCGAGCGGATCGGCAGCACCAGCGACGAACATGACAGTCAATGTCGGGCCGTCGAGCGCGCCGATCGTAACGAACTAAACAGAAGGATGCAGCGCGTCGGGCGCGCGAGGACACCCGACACGAATGGAGAGTAGGTCATGTTGGGGACCATTCGTGAATTCTGGCGCGATCAGCGCGGCGTAGCAATGATCCTCGTCGCCATCATGCTGCCGGTGCTTGTCGGCTTCGCCGTGCTGGCCCTCGATATGAGCCGCGCGAACGGCCTGCACAACGATCTGCAAAAAGGTGTCGATGCGCTGGCGCTTGCCGGCGCGGCGGAGCTTGATGGCAATTCGGATGCCTGGACGCGAGCAGAGAGAGCGCTTGGCAACCTGGTTTCCAACAATACCATATTCGCCGATGCAGGCGTCGTGACCTTGCCAGGCACGGGGAGCGCCACGGTCAATCCGACCTATTCCGCATGCCGGTCGAGAGGCCAGATCTCCTGGTGCTTCCTTGCGAGCATTCCCGCAAGTGATTCCTCTCCAATCACTTCGGCCAACTATGCAGCATCGGCGGCTGCAACCAAGTTCATCCAGGTGACGGCTCAACCGGAGAGCTTCACCGCCATGTTCCCCGTTTCTTACCTCTCGGGCAGTTCGGCCAACAGCTTCAATGTCGGCGCGGAAGCCGTCGCAGGCTTCACCAACGCGCTGTGCCAATTCACGCCGATGTTCATCTGTAATCCGTACACCTCCCTCGGTGCCCTCCAGACGGCCGTTTCGGGAACAAGCAAGCCGATGGTCTGGCTTAAGGAGCAGACCGGCGGCAACAGCGCTCAGTACGGGCCGGGAAACTATGGCTTCCTATCCTCCCCTGAAGGCGACAAGTCCACGGCAACACTCACTGAGATGTTCGCCGTGACAAACCCACCGGCTTGCTACAGCCAAAACGGCGTGACAACTCGCCCAGGCAACATCCCTCCGGTGAACACCGGCATCAACACCCGTTTCGATCTTTTCGACAACAGCGGACCTTACAAGACCGATCCGACCGTGAACCCCCCGGCGCCCAATGTTCGCAAAGGCATGGTTGCCTCGGGCTCAGGGAAGAATTGCAGCTATTCCACTCCGAGCAGTGGGCAAGCGAAGAACTACATGGCGCTGCCTAGGGATAACTGCTTCTACAATGGGGGCTGCACACAAGCCGGCGTCCTTGGAGATGGGACTTGGAATTTCTACGGCACCTCGACCAGTCCAGGATACTGGGACACCAATTATCCGAAAGACACATCCAAAGGACAGATCGTAAAGAATGTTTGCGGCAACAACCCCAGCAGATATTGCGTGTATAATTATGAGGTTCAGCACCAATCCGACGCCGCGCTGAGGACCAGCTTTGAGCAGACCGCCCCGGCGTGTAACACAACCACGCAAAGTGCTGACAGGCGGCTGCTCTACGTCGCGATCATCGACTGCGGTGCCAACAATGTGCAGGGCGGCGGACAGACCTTGCCCGTCCAGGCCTTCGCCAGCATGTTTGTCACCGAGCCAGCGGGAGGCTCGCCCAACGCCGATATCTATGCCGAATTTGAGGACATCAGCACCTCGGTCGGCCAGAACACCCTGAAAAAACTACAGCGCAACGAAGCGCAGCTTTACCGGTAAAGCCATGCTGGCCGCGCTCAAACATATCATCCAGCGTTTTAACAGCGACGTCGACGGAGCCGCCTTGGTCGAAGTGGCTATCGTGACGCCGTTCGTGTTGTTGCTGGCCGGCGGCGTGTTCGAATTCGGCAACATCCTGAACACGCGCATGCTCCTCGACGCCGGCGTCAAGGATGCGGCTCGTTATATGGCGCGTTGCAGCAGTGATTGGGATACATGCAAGGGGCTGGCACAGACGCTTGCGGCCAACGGGGCGATCAACGGCACCAGCGCTCGGGTGAGTGGATGGCTGCCAAGTCAAGTTACAATCACCCCGGTATCATCCACTCCAGCGATCGATCCCGCTACCGGTACTGAACTTTACCTCAGCAGCACCGCCAACGTCGTTGTCGTGGAGGTCAGCACATCCTATCCCTATCCGGATCTCGGCTTCTGGTCCTATCTCGGTTTTGGTCAAATCAGCCTGTCCGTGTCCCATCAGGAGCGCGTCTTCGGATGGTGAGGCTGCCACACAAATTTTGGGCGAGCCAATCAGGGTCGACGATGGTCGAGATGGCCATTGCCATGCCGATGCTGCTGACGCTGCTGCTCGGCTTCGTCGATTTCGGCTATGCCTTCTACCAATGGAATGCCGCCAACAAGGCGGTGCAGGTCGGAGCAAGACTGGCGCAGATTTCCAATCCGGTCGCAAGTGGGCTTTTGCTGGAGGCAAAAACGCCCAGCAACTCGCTGGACGTAGGCAACCCTGTCCCGGCCAATACCTATAATTACATCTGCACAGCCAGCGCTGCAGGAGTTGCCTCGTGCACCTGCGGATCGGGGGCTACATGCCAGGACCTAACCGCAAACCAGGCGGCCTTCGACTTCATTTTCAACGGCAACAGTAGCCGACCTGGAATGCAGACATTCCTGCCATTGCTGGCCAAATCCGAAGTGCAGATCCAGTACCAGGCGTCCGGCCTCGGCTACTGGACCCGCCCCAACGGCCCCGTCCCAACCATAACCGTCAGCATCGTCAATCATCAATTCCAATTCTTTTTCCTGGCCGGGTTGCTCGGGTTCAACAACATCACCATGCCCTCCATGCTGAGCACGGTCACGGGCGAAGACATGAAGAGCACTTTCCCATGAACGCCATCGACACCAGAGTTCTCCCGACCAAGCGAAAGCAAGTGGCGCTGTTTTCCGCCGATGCGAATTTCAAGCGCGATGTCACCACGCGGCTCGACGCGCTGGCGATCTATGACGTCAGGATCTCGGACGCGGCGGAGTTCCTGAAGGGGCCGCCGGCCGACAGCCGGCCGGGCATCATCATCCTCGATCTCGGCAATGGCGAGCTGCTCGGCAATCCGGCGATCGTCGAGGCGCGCGCGGCCTGGGCGTCGGTGCCGCTGATCGCGATCTCCGACGAGCTCACCTCCGAGCAGACGCGCGTCCTGGTGCGCATGAACGCGTCCGACTGGCTGCACAAGCCGCTCGACGCCAAGGAGCTGCTCAACGCCGTCACCTTCCACGACACCGGCAGCCAGGGCACCAAGAGCCGTATCATCACCTTCATCGCCGCCAGCGGCGGCGCCGGCGCCACCACGCTGGCGATCTCGGCGGCGGAACACCTTGCCTCGAAATCGGCCGAGCGGGCGGCCTCGACCTGCCTCGTCGACCTCGACTTCCAGAGCGCCAATTGCGGCGCCTATCTCAACCAGTTCAACCAGTTCGACCTCTCCGGCATCATCGGCCAGCCGGACCGGCTCGACGTCGAGCTGATGGACGTCATCAAGCTGTCGCGGCCGTCCGGCCTCACGCTCTATTCCTTCGAGCGGCCGCAATTGCCGTTCGAGCCGCACGGTTCCGACTTCGTCTTCAGGCTGCTCGATCTCGTCGCCTACCGCTTCGACGACATCGTCATCGACCTGCCCAACATCGAGACGCCGTGGCACGATTCGGTGCTGCGCACGAGCGACGAGATCTTCATCGTCTTCGAGCTCAACGTCGCTTCGCTGAGACAAGGCAAGCGGCTCTACAAGAAGATCCGCGAGTTGCGCGGCAACAAGGTCAGCATCACGCTGGTCGCCAACAAGCACAAGCGCAAATGGTTCGGCAACCACTTCTCGCGCAGCGAGCTGGAGAAGATCTTCAAGGCGCCGAACATCAAGTCGCTGGCGCTGGACAACGCACTCTTGGCCGATGCGCTGAACCGCGCCATCCTGCCCTCCGAGGTGGATGGGCGCGCGCGCTTCAACAAGGATTTGAAACGCATGCTCAAGGAGCGGCTGGACAATGCCCAGCGCTAGAGCAATTCCAGGAAAAGTGCGAAGCGGTTTTCCGTCCGGAATTGCGGCAAAGCAAGTGCGTCGCACCGCCACGCATTTTGCGGCCGCTTGCCTGATCGGCATGGCGTCGATATCGGCCTGCGGTTTGGCGGAGGCCGGATCCGGGCTGCCGCCGCTGCCGGCGATGGGCCCCAGCCTGCGCAAGGCGGTCGCCTTCCAGACCGGCGAGCAGCCGGGTACGATCGTCATCCGCAAAAGCGAGAAGGCGCTCTATCTGGTGACGGGCCCCGGCCAGGCGCTGCGCTATCAGATCAGCGTCGGCCGCGACGGCTTCGGCTGGACCGGAACGGTCAAGGTCGCCTCCAAGACCGAATGGCCGGAATGGCGTCCGCCCAAGGAAATGCGCGCGCGCCGACCCGAACTGCCGGCAATGGTGCCGGCCGGACCCTACAATCCGCTTGGCGCCAGGGCGCTTTATCTGTCGCGCGACGGGCGCGACACGCTCTATCGCATCCATGGCACCAACGATCCCAAGGGCGTCGGTTTCGACGGCACGTCCGGATGCTTCCGGCTGACGAACACCGATGTGATCGATCTCTTCAAGCGCGTCGCGGTGGGCGCAAAGGTGGTGGTTGAATGACGATGATCAGCGAGCCGGACGTTCCGGCAATCGAACTGGGTCACAGGGAAGCCGCTCCGGGAAAGCCCAGCCGGGCCAGAATGATCGGCGTGTTCGTGGTTGGCGCCGCGCTCATCACCTTCGTCAACGTGACGGCCGCCGTCTATCTCTATCGAGGCGTCAACGACCTCAGGACGATGGAGGCGCGGCTGGAACAGCTCGGCCAGTTCGAGCAGCGCATCGGCGCCCGCATCGACACCGTCAACAACGGCTTCCAGAGCCGGTTCGAGACGCTGGACCGCCAGCTGCAGGCGAATTTCGGTCAGATCGACGGCAATATCGCCAAGCTGGAGCAAGGCCAGCCCGTCGCGGCAAGCGAGCCAGCGCCGGGGGCGGTCGAGCCGGCCCTGCTCGACAACACAACGGTGGCGGATGCCTCAGCGGCCGACGCAAGCGGAGGCGATGCCGCAAACGCACAGCCCTCCTTCAAGCGGAAGGTCGCGCCTCCAGGCCCCAACCCGTCCTACCAGCGCATCCAACAGCCCGACGGCAAGGTCTATTACAAGAAGATCAACTGAGCCCGCGGGCCATCCGACTGCTTGAGCCGAGACCGGCGGATTACAGATCGCGCTGCAGCGAAAGCATGCGCACCGTGCGGGCTTCGGCGCGCGCCCTGGCCTCGCGCAGGAAAGCGACATGGCAGTAGGCGCAGGCGGCGAGACCGAGACACAGCACTAGGCAGTTCTGCAGGCTGAAGTCGAGCATAAGTGAAAAATGCCAGCCGTTCGGTACGGTGAAGGCGGCGATCGTGCTTGCCGTCTCCGCATGGCTGCTGAGCGCCATCATCTTGCCCGCAAAGAGCAGCGCGGCATGATTGGCGAGGAAGAATCCGGCGGACCTTTTTGCCTGGCAAATCATCCAGCAGGCGCCTGCCGCGAAGACGATAATGGCCGCATCGAGCGCCATCGACCCGCCGAGATAGACGTGCGCCTGCTGCCAGAACATGGTCGAGAACGGGCGCAGCTCGAGCCAGGCGTGCCACACGGCGGGGCTGGCCGGGTAGAATCCGAGCAGCAACGCCGCCACCCGCTCCGCCGCCAGCAGCAGCAGCATCAGGGCCGGAAAGGCAAAAAGCAGTATCGGCTTGCGCATCATGTCATCCCCTCGACATCCGATGACCGATTCTAGGCCGCATTGGTTGCTCGACACTTAACGCAACGCCTTGCTTTTCAAGGAATGTCGCTCATGTCTAATGTGTGATCCGGTTCAACGGGGGTGGCGCCGTGTCGACAGGAGCTAACGGGTCGGGCCCGGGCGGCAGCATCGACAGCCGCCGCTATCCCGCGAGGTTCCGCGCGTGAGCCAGGCGAATCCGCCTGGACGTCCGCTGCTGGCGTCCGCGCTCGGCGGCCTCGGGCTGCTCGCAGGCATGGTGCTGATCGCCGAGGGCGGGCGCCGGCTGCCGCCCGACCCGCCCTCGATAGCACCGGCTCAGGGCGCCGATCATCTGAAGGCGGCTTCCCATGCCCCTCTGCATGACGCGCGACCGGGCCGGTCGGCGCGCAAGGTCGCCGCGGATCTCATTGCGCCGCCGCCGCTCGACCCGTCCGGGATCGAGCGCACGGAGCCGCGTCCTCCGCTTGGCGAGCTCGGGCTTGCGCCGCGACCTAAGACACCGATGCCGCGGGATTGGCGCGAGACGCTGCTTTTCCGTCCGGTCGCGACCTCCTCGGCAGTCTTCGAAGCCATGGGACGCACGGTCGCCATCAGCGGGACGGTCGACATAGACCCGGACAGGACCTGCACGTTCGACAACACCGACTGGTCCTGCGGCCAGCGGGCGCGGGCAGCCTTCAACGCCTGGCTGCGCGGCCGGGCGCTCAAATGTTTCCTGCCGCCGGATGCCGACCGTTTCGCCATCGCGGCGCCCTGCGCGCTCGGCAAGCAGGATGTCGGCGCCTGGCTGGTTTCCAACGGCTGGGCGATGGCCGCTCCGACCGGCATTTACGGCAAGGCGGAGATGGCGGCGAGAAACGCCCGGATGGGCATTTTCGGCCCACCGCAATAACGCGATAGCGTGAAAGTCGGTGGCCGGTTCCGTCCCGGACCTGCGTGAAAGCAGAATGGCCAGCGCTGTTCAGCAATTCTAAAACCTGGACTGGTCCACCGACCGGGCTGGCCATCAATGGGCGCCGCCGGCCGCGATATCCTTTGTGCCGGACCCAGCGCTTGCCATGGAGAAGATGCCGACTTGCATCAAATTGTACGCATCGTGAAACCGAAATTGCAACGGACCTCCTGTAAGCCATTGCGTCGAACAGGAGATCGGCCCTTGACCGCGAAAACACCGACCGCGCCTATTCAGACGTGGAGGCACCTCATCTTGCTGGCCGTACTTGGCACCGCCGCCTGCGTCGGCCTTTCGCTCGCGCTGAACTACCTGATGCTTTTCAGCGACAGTCTCACGCCATTCGGCCGGGGGGCCGTTACGGCAATCGTCGTGCCGATCGTCATCGGTCTGCCGCTGTTTGCCGTGCTCGGCTGGCAACAGATCGAGATCCGCCGCTACCGGCAGGAACTCACCAAATCCGGCACCTATGACCAGCTGACCGGCTGCCTTAACGGCAAGGTGTTCACCTCGATGGTCGACAGGAGGGCGGCGAGACCGGTCGGCCCGCGCTCGGGCGCCTTTCTGGTCATCCATCCGGAACACCTGGCCTCGATCAACCTGCGTTTCGGTCTCGAATGGGGCGACGAGGCCTTGCGGCTGATCGCATCTGCCATCCGATCCGCAGTGCGCAAGGACGATCTGATCGGCCGGATCGGAACCTCAATGTTCGGCGTCTTCCTGCCGGGCGCTAGCGAAGAGGACGCCAAGGACGTTGGCGAGCGCATTCGCGGCACGGTCGGCGAGATCTATTTCGCGCCGAAAGGCGACAAGGACGTGCTTGCGATCAGTGTCGGCGGTGTCATTTTCGAGCGTGAGCTGGATTTCGAGGACATGTTCCGCTTCGCCGAGGAAGGCATGGCCGAGGCCCCGGACGAAGCCGGCCTGCGGCTATCGCACGTCACCAACTGAGCCGGCGCGACAGGCCGACACGCTCACTTCGATGTTTCGGAAAACTGGTGCTGCGAGAGAGGATTGAACTCTCGACCTCTCCCTTACCAAGGGAGTGCTCTACCACTGAGCTACCGCAGCCTGCGATGGCGGCGCTTCTGCCATATCGAACCGGCAAGCGCAAGGCCAAGAAAAACCCAAAGCGTCGCATATGATTCCTGGCCGCCATTCCGCAGTTTAAAGCGGCATGCGCGGCTGATCCACAGCGTGAAACCCGCCTGACGGCCGGCTTTCATGACAAGCCCGCGTTAAAATGCTAGCCATTGCGGAATCGCGGCCGGCTGACCGCCGGTCAGGGATGGACGATGAACGACAAGGCAAATCCACCGAAAAAGAGTGACGGCGAGCGTAAGGACCGGCTGGCCGAGGCGTTGCGCGCCAATCTGCAGAAGCGCAAGGCGCAGGCGCGCTCGCGGCGGGTTGGCGACGTTGACAAGCAACGCGCCGGCGACGTTGGCAAGCAACGCGCTGGCGACATTGGCAAGCAACGCGCCGGCAGTGCCGACGAAAGGCCGGAGGGGTTGCCGGCTGCTGGAAAAATGCACAAAGGCTGACCAAAACAGCCATACTGGCCGGCCACAGTTGGCCGGGCTTGTTGGTAAGGAGTCGGGGAAATCCTATTTCTTGAACCAAGCCGGCCAATGGTCTAAGCCGGGCGCATCAACCGATTGAAACCGGCCTGTTCTGGCCGAGGGGACGTTTTCTTATGGATCGCATCAGAATTGTCGGCGGCAATGAGCTTGCCGGCACCATTCCGATTTCGGGCGCCAAGAACGCGGCATTGCCGCTGATGATCGCCTCGCTTCTCACCGACGACACGCTGACGCTCGAAAACGTGCCGCATCTGGCGGATGTCGAGCAGTTGATCCGCATCCTCGGCAATCACGGCGTCGATTATTCCGTCAACGGCCGGCGCGAAAAGCAGCAGGAAGGCTATTCGCGCACGATCAATTTTTCCGCCCGCAACATCGTCGACACCACCGCGCCTTATGAGCTGGTCTCGAAGATGCGCGCTTCCTTCTGGGTAGTCGGGCCGTTGCTTGCCCGCATGGGCGAAGCCAAGGTGTCGCTGCCCGGCGGCTGCGCCATCGGCACGCGTCCGGTCGACCTGTTCCTCGAGGGCCTGCAGGTTCTGGGCGCAGAGCTCGATGTCGACAATGGCTATGTGATCGCCAAGACCAAGAACGGTCGCCTGATCGGCAATCGCTACGTATTTCCGAAAGTCTCGGTCGGCGCCACCCATGTGCTGATGATGGCGGCCTCGCTCGCCAAGGGCGAGACCGTGCTGGAAAATGCCGCGCGCGAGCCGGAGATCGTCAATCTCGCCGAGTGCCTGATCGCCATGGGCGCCAAGATACACGGCGCCGGCACCTCGACCATCACCATCCACGGCGTCGAGGCGCTGTCCGGCGCCCGCGTGCGCGTCATTCCGGACCGCATCGAGACCGGCACCTATGCCATGGCCGTGGCGATGACGGGCGGCGACGTGATGCTGCACGGCGCCCGGCCCGATCTGTTGCAGACCGCGCTCGACGTGCTTGTCGAGACCGGCGCCGAGATCACGCCGACCAATGAAGGCATCCGCGTCAAGCGCAACGGCGCCGGCATTGCGCCGGTCGACGTGGCCACCGCCCCGTTCCCCGCCTTCCCGACCGACCTGCAGGCGCAATTCATGGGCCTGATGACGATGGCCAAGGGCAAGTCGCGCATCACCGAGACGATTTTCGAGAACCGCTTCATGCATGTGCAGGAGCTCGCACGCCTCGGCGCCCACATCACGCTTTCCGGCCAGACGGCGATCGTCGACGGGGTTTCCAAGCTGAAGGGCGCGCCCGTGATGGCGACCGACCTGCGCGCCTCGGTGTCGCTGGTGATCGCCGGCCTTGCCGCCGAGGGCGAGACCACGGTCAACCGCGTCTATCACCTCGACCGCGGCTTCGAGCGGCTGGAAGAAAAGCTTTCCGGCTGCGGCGCGGTGATCGAGCGGATTTCGGGCTGATACGCGCGAAGCGGGTGCACCAAAGTAAGTCTCGCGCGCGTTGGGGCCAATTTTTGAAGCTGGCGCCGCCCCTCATCTGCCTGCCGGCATCTTCTCCCTGTAAACGGGGAGAAGGGCTGTCCGCGCCCTTGGCGCCTTTGCTGCAACGTTCGCGATTGGCGAAATCCTCGGCGAAGGCCTTCCTTCTCGCCGTCACCATACGCGGAGAAGTGCCCGGCAGGGCGATGAGGGGCGGCGCGGACCTGACGTGATTGCCCTTGGCCGGCTCCGTGCCGAGGTTGCACGGACCGGAAAGACCGCATAACAGAGGCTGAAACCAACCTTCAGGTGCGCATTCGGCATGGCAGTTCTCAAGCTCATCGCGCTCGACGAACAGGATCTGAGCATCGTCTCGGCGCACGTCCAGGACGCCGTGATGAAGGTCTCCGACCTGGAATATCTGCCGGCGGCCAAGCGCTTCGTGCTGACGATGAACCGCTTCGTCTGGGAAGCGAAGTCCGGCCTGTTGCGCCAGCACAATGAACGGCGCCAGAGCGTTCTGCATTTCGATCGCGTGCTCGGCGCCAAGACCAGCGGCATTCAACGCGACAAGCCGGCCGAGGTGCTGTCGCTGCTGGCGATCAGCTTCATCGCCATCAGCAAACCGGCAGGCATCGTCGAACTGGTGTTTTCGGGCGGCGGCACCATCATGCTCGACGTCGAATGCGTCGAGGCACGGCTTGCCGATGTCGGCGGCGCCTGGGAAGCCACCTCGCGACCCGTGCACAGAGGCTAAAAGCGCAATGGCGATTACGCTCCGACAGCAGGATGCCGATTTCGAACAGCGTTTTTCGGCCTTCCTCACCACCAAGCGCGAGGTGTCGGCCGACGTCGAGGCCGTGGTGCGCGGCATCATCGAGCGCGTGCGCGCCGAGGGTGACAAGGCGCTTGTCGATTACACGCTGAAGTTCGACAAGGCCGATCTCAGCGCGCTCGGCATCGCCGTCTCGAAGGACGACATCGCCAAGGCCTATGAGGCAGCCGATCCGGCGACCGTCGAGGCGCTCAAATTCGCGCGCGAGCGTATCCATTCGCATCACGAGCGGCAGAAGCCCAAGGACGACCGCTATACGGATGCCGCCGGGGTCGAGCTCGGCTCGCGCTGGACGGCGATCGAAGCGGTCGGCCTTTACGTGCCGGGCGGCACGGCCAGCTATCCGAGCTCGGTGCTGATGAACGCCGTGCCTGCCAAGGTCGCCGGCGTCGAGCGCATCGCCATTGTCGTGCCGGCCTCGGGCGGCGTCGTCAATCCGCTGGTGCTGGTGGCCGCCGACCTTGCCGGCGTTTCGGAGATCTACCGCGTCGGCGGCGCGCAGGCGGTTGCAGCACTTGCCTACGGCACCGAGACGATCAGGCCTGTCGCCAAGATCGTGGGGCCGGGAAATGCCTATGTCGCGGCCGCCAAGCGCCAGGTTTTCGGCACCGTCGGCATCGACATGATCGCCGGACCGTCGGAAGTGCTGGTGGTGGCCGACGCCGACAACGATCCGGACTGGATCGCGGCCGACCTTCTGGCGCAGGCCGAGCACGACATATCGGCGCAGTCGATCCTGATCACCGACAGCGCCGAATTCGGCAAGGCGGTGGAGCAGGCGGTCGAACGCCAGCTCAAGGTGCTGCCGCGCGCCGAGACGGCGGCCGCGAGCTGGCGCGATTTCGGCGCGGTTATCCTGGTGCCGACGCTGGAAGCCTCGCTGCCGCTGGTCGACAGGATCGCGGCCGAGCATGTCGAGCTCGCTTTCGACGATGCCGAGGGCTTTCTTTCGAGGATGCGCAACGCCGGCGCTGTGTTCATCGGTCGCCATACGCCGGAGGTCATCGGCGACTATGTCGGCGGCTCCAACCACGTCCTGCCGACGGCACGCTCGGCGCGTTTCTCGTCGGGTCTGTCCGTGCTCGATTTCGTCAAGCGCACCTCGATCCTGAAGCTCGGGCCGGATCAGCTCAAGACGCTGGCGCCGGCCGCGATCGCGCTCGCCAAGGCGGAAGGCCTCGATGCCCATGCCCGCTCCGTCGCGATCAGGTTGAACATGTAGCGATGTCTGGCCACGACCAAACCCGTGACAGGCTGATCGACGTCGAGCTCGACGAATCGATCGGACGTTCGACGCCCGACGTCGAGCACGAGCGGGCCGTGGCGATCTTCGACCTCATCGAGGAGAACAGTTTTCGGCCGGTCAATGATGGCGGCGCCGGTCCATACAGGCTGAAGCTTTCGCTGGCCGAGCAGCGCCTGGTCTTCGCCGTCAGCCGCGAGAACGACGCGGAGGTGGTCACCCACATCCTGTCGCTGACGCCGCTGCGGCGCATCGTCAAGGACTATTACCTGATCTGCGAAAGCTATTACGAAGCGATCCGCTCCTCGACGCCCAGCCATATCGAGGCGATCGACATGGGCCGGCGCGGCCTGCACAACGAGGGCTCGCAGACCCTGATGGACCGGCTCGCCGGCAAGATCGAGATCGACTTCGACACGGCGCGCCGGCTGTTCACGCTGGTCTGCGTGCTGCACTGGCGGGGCTAGATCAGGATGACGTTTCGTTGAATCGCCATCCTGATCTAACTCTTTACTGGAGCATGATCTTCTCCGAAAACCGGTTCCCACTTTTTGCGTGCGCTGACCTCCGGTTCGGGACCGTGCTCTAGTGCTGGCCGCCCTGCCGCATTCGATCCTGTTCCTGTGCGGCATGAACGCCGTGCGCTCGCCGATCGCGGAACAGTTGGCGCGCCGCATGCTGCCCGCCACCACCTTCGTCGCTTCGGCCGGCGTGCGCGCCGGCGAGCGGGACCCGTTCGTCGATGCGGTGTTGGCCGAAGAGGGCCTGTCGCTCGGCGAGCGCCAGCCCAGGACATTGGACGAGCTGGAAGACGACTATTTCGACCTGATCGTCACGCTGGCGCCTGAAGCGCATCATGCGGCGCTCGAGCTCACCCGATCGCTGGCAGTCGAGGTCGAATACTGGCCGATGCCCGACCCGACCGACACCGGCGGCACGCGCGAGCACATCATGGCCGCCTATCGCGACGTGCGCGAGCGGCTGAAAGCGCGCATAAGCCGACGTTTTGCGGCACCGGGGGTTGAAAGCGCCCCGGATTAAGCTTGTTCACAAGCGGACGATTATCATATAGGTTCCGCGCGAATTCCGGTTGGAGTCGGAAATCATCCGACTCCAGATCAAGAGTAGAGCATGATGTCGTCCGAAAACCGCTTCACACTTTTCGGCATCATGCTCTAGGCGCCGGAACGCCCATCCAAGCAAAGGTATCGAATGCCGAAGGAAGAAGTCCTCGAGTTTCCAGGTGTGGTCACCGAACTGCTGCCCAATGCGATGTTCCGGGTGAAGCTCGAAAACGAACACGAAATCATCGCCCACACGGCCGGCCGCATGCGCAAGAACCGCATCCGCGTGCTGACCGGCGACAAGGTCCTGGTCGAGATGACGCCTTACGACCTGACCAAGGGCCGCATCACCTACCGTTTCAAGTAACAGCCTGGCGCCGACCGCGATGAGCATCCTGCAGAAGCTCGTGCTTGCCTCGGGTTCGCCGCGCCGCATCGAACTGCTGCAGCAGGCCGGCATCGAGCCGGACCGGGTGCTGCCCGCCGATGTCGACGAGACGCCGCTGCGCGCCGAGCATCCGCGCTCGCTGGCCAAGCGCCTTTGCAAGGACAAGGCCGAGAAGGCGCTGGCCTCGCTGAAGAGCGAGGAGGACTATGCGCCCGCCTTCATCCTCGCCGCCGACACGGTGGTGGCGGTCGGGCGGCGTATCCTGCCCAAGGCCGAGACGATCGACGACGCCATCAACTGCCTCGGCCTGCTTTCCGGCCGCTCGCACCGTGTCTATTCCGGCATCTGCCTGATCACGCCCGGCGGCAAGCTGCGCCAGCGGCTGGTGGAGACAAGGGTGCGCTTCAAGCGGCTGCCGCGCGAGGAGATCGACGCCTATGTCGCCTCGGGCGAGTGGCGCGGCAAGGCCGGCGGCTATGCCGTGCAGGGCCTGGCCGGTTCCTTCGTCGTCAAGCTCGTCGGGTCCTACACCAATGTGGTCGGCCTGCCGCTCTACGAGAGCGTGGCGCTGCTTTCCGGCGAAGGCTTCAAGGCGCACCAGAACTGGCACGCCGCGCGCTCATGAGCCTGGACGACAAGGTGACGCCGCTGCGGCCGAAGCGGCCCTGCCCCGAATGCGGCAAGCCGTCGGCGCGCGAGCATTATCCGTTCTGCTCGGCGCGCTGCAAGGACATCGACCTCAATCGCTGGCTGAAGGGCGCCTATGTCATTCCCGGCCGCGACGGCGAAGAGGAAGAAGACGACAGCCCGAAGCCGGGCCCGACGTCCAAGGACGAGCCGTGAGCGCAGCCGGCGACCGACCGTTTCCCGGCGATTTTTCTTTCCTGACGAAATCAACAGCTAGGCGCTGGACAGGCAGAATTCCCGTGCTATAACCCACGCGCTTTCAAGGGGCGCCGCCTGGTGCCTTCGTGAAACCCGGCGGGCGCATCCCGTTAGCCGGCACAGGCCCAGATAGCTCAGTTGGTAGAGCAGCGGACTGAAAATCCGCGTGTCGGTGGTTCGAATCCGCCTCTGGGCACCAAGCCCTCTTGGTCCGTTCTGGACACATAGGTTAGGTCCGTTCCGGACACATAGGCTACGGGTAACACTCTTGGCCCGAAATTGAACTTGTTATTCCCTGATTGCCGCAGATATCCCACACCCAGGCAACTAAGTTGAGCGCATGGCTATCGGCGATTCAGCCCGCGTCCTCGCCTTCAGGCCCGATACATCGACGTCAATCGGGAGTTCTCGCGTTGTGCTAGGCTATGGGCTGGCACTCTCTGGTTCAGGCCTCTGATGCAGGTGGCCTCGCGGCAGCGGACCTCGCCGCGCACGAGTGGCTCGGGTTGCTGACCTATTGGTCGACGGGGAAGACCACCGAACTCTTTCCAGAGCCCTGAACTCTTTGATCTAGGACAAATCGCTGTCCAGGTCTCCAGGGTATGATCAGTTCCAAGATGGCCTTTGCTGCCGCTGTGGAAGGGTTTGATTGTGGGTCGGCATGCATCCGATCAGGGCTGGACCGTTCAATGAAGCGCTCGTCACGATTCGGCGGGCCGCGTTGGGTCGCCGTCTGCCTCGCCCTGCTGATGGCGTTCACCACGGCCTTTTATGGCCATGCCAACGCAGCCGCGGCTCCGGGTGGTACCCAATGGACGGTGGAGCACATTCATGGCTCCGCGGCGGTCCGACATGATGGTCATCGCGCTCCGTGCAGGGACGTTGGCCACAACCACGATCAAGGAATATGTTCCGATTCCGCTTCGAGTTGCTCTTTCTGCGTTCCGGTTGACGCCCAGGCATTCGTAGCGACGTCGCAGGCCCAGCCAGTCGCGACTGCGCCGCCCTTCGTTTCCTCTCCGGCCGACATACCGATTCGCCTGCGCCCGCCAAAACTCGCCGTGACTGCCTGAGCGCACGAGCCCTCGCGTTCGTGCGCTTCGCCGCCGGTCAAGCCGGTCTCGAGTCACGAACATGAGAGCTTTGTTATGCAATCCATATCCCGTCGCCAGTTCTTGGCGTCTGCTGCGGCTATTGGTGCGGCGAGTGCCGTACAGTCGTTGATCATTCCACCAGCCGCCTGGGCAGCTGCACCTAAAATCATCCGGGCCGATACGCGCGTCATCGAGGTCGCCGGCCGCGCCGCCAACGTCTTGGGTCTCGTGCAGCCCGACGGCACGCATGGGCTTACCGTGTCGGCAGCCGATGGCTTCCAGGTCCGGCTCGAAAACGCGCTCGGCGCGCCGACCTTGATCCATTGGCATGGCCTGACGCCGCCCTTCGGGCAGGACGGCGTGCCGGACCTGCCGCAGCCCTTGCTTCAGCCCGGCCAATCCTATGACTATAACTTCCCCATCGCGACGCCGGGCACGCATTGGATGCATGCCCATACGCTGCAAGAGCAGCAACTGCTTGCCGCGCCGCTGATTGTCACCGACCCCGCTGAAGATGGCGCGGACGAGCAGCCCGTCGTGGTGTTGCTCCACGACTTCAGCTTCAAGACACCCGAGGAACTGCTTGCCGGGCTGACCGGATCGGCACCTGCGTCGGACAACGGCGGCATGGCCGGACACGCGATGTCGGGCATGTCAGGCATGGGTATGCAAGGCATGTCGACCGAGCGGGGCATGGCCATGCCGATGGACGTCAACGACATCGAATACGACGCTTATCTCTCAAACGACCGTACGCTCGATGACCCTCAAGTCTTCACCGTCGAAAGAAACGGAACGGTCCGGCTGCGCCTGATTAACGGGGCGACCGCCACGGCGTTCTGGATCGATACCGGGACGCTCGAAGGCGAGGTCATTGCCGTCGACGGCAATCCCGTCGTTCCCCTTCGCGGCAGCGGCTTCCCGCTCGCCATGGGCCAACGCATCGACATCAGGCTCAGCATTCCCGGGGACAAGGGAGCGTGGCCGATCCTGGCCCTGCGCGAAGGCGGCGTCCAGCGCACCGGCTTCGTGCTGGCGACCATGGGAGGCGAAGTCAAGCGCATCGCGTCCGCAGGCGATCGGGCCGGGCCTCCACTCGATCTCTCATTCGAGACCAGGCTTGCGGCCGCCAAACCGCTCGCAGAGCGGATCGCCGATATCCATGAACCCGTCGAGCTCGGCGGAGCGATGCAGGGCTACTCCTGGACCCTCAACGGCAGGACATGGAGCAACCACCAGCCGATCCCGGTCAAGAAGGGCGGGCGTGTCGAGCTCACGATGCGCAACGCCAGCATGATGGGCCATCCCATGCATCTGCACGGCCACCATTTCCAGGTGGTCGCCATCGATGGGCGCCGCTTCGCGGGAGCCGTGCGCGACACCGTCTGGATGCCGC
Organism: Mesorhizobium humile; assembly: GCF_033977215.1. Classification (NCBI taxonomy): domain Bacteria; kingdom Pseudomonadati; phylum Pseudomonadota; class Alphaproteobacteria; order Hyphomicrobiales; family Phyllobacteriaceae; genus Mesorhizobium; species Mesorhizobium humile. The sequence goes on along the minus strand of NZ_JAVIIV010000023.1, from coordinate 69,767 downwards.
CGATGCGCGAGGTGACGGTGGCGTTCGATGCCGTCAACCCAGGGACATGGGCCTTCCACTGCCATCACCTCTATCACATGGCGACCGGCATGATGACCGTCGTCGACTACATCGCGTGACCGATTTCGAGGATGAGACCATGCGAAACAATCGCAGAAACAATGCCGTCGCCCAGGCGGTCGACAACCGCTCGGGTATCGCCCGACGCATGACGCTGTTGGCCCTGATGGCAGCAGCAGCCGTCGCCGCGGCTGCGTTGATCGTCAGGCCAGCGGGAGCCGAACCCGTTGCTTCAGGCTTCGTCTACACTGCCGACGAACATGGTGGCTCCATCAGCCGGACCGACCTCTCAACTGGGAAGGTCGACTCCTTTCCGGTCGCCATTACGCCGCACGACGCGGCCAGACGCGGCAAGGTCGTCAAGACAATCCGCACTGGGCTGGGTGCTCATGGAGTCGCCGTCAGCAACGACGGTGCCTTCGTCTTGGTGACCAACATCGTCGACGGCACCGTGTCGCTGATCTCGGTCAAGGACCAGTCGGTCCTGAAATCCTATGCAGTCGGCAAGGGGCCGAACGGCATCACCTTCCAGTCCGCGAGCCCAGCATCGGGCGATGCAGGCTGAACGAGGCGCTGATGAAGCCGCAATACCAACAAGGAGACATAGTCATGAAAACCCTCTTTAGTGCCCTGGCGATCGGGACGATGCTTGTATTCTCGGTGCCTGTTCTCGCGAACGAAGCCCATCATAAAACCGGCGGCGGAGACGGCTCGCCGCCCGCCGCCGCGACGGAGAAGGCGGAGGAGGCAGCCCCCAGCTCGGCCATGCCCATGATGATGGGCAGCTCGATGTCCAACAACATTGTGTCGAACGGCATGATGAAGATGATGATGGACATGATGTCGGGCGACGATAGCCCCATGGGGCAGATGATGTCGCCCGAGCATGTCGAGGGACGAATCGCCTTCCTCTCGACCGAACTGAAGCTCACCAAGGCCCAGCGGCCATTATGGGACGCCCTCGCCGAGGCGCTGCGGGCTAACGCCAGCTCGGCCAAGGACGCGATGGCGAAAATGCCGGCCGGCATGATGAGCGGAGATTCCGGAACGCCAGTGAAGCGGATCGAGCTTCAAGAGCGAGTGCTGTCGACGCGACTCGAAGGACTGCGACGGCTCAAGGTCGCGCTGGAGCCCTTCTACGCGTCGCTGGATGATGCCCAGAAGGCGGTGGCCGACAAGCTGCTCATGCCTGCGCCAACGGGCATGATGTAAGCGTCAATGCGGCTGTGGCCGACGGCGTTGTCACAGCCGCATCCCTGGATCTCGCAGTCGTGCAGGGTCCCTGAGCACCTGGAGAAAGCGATCGTGCCATGAAGGCGGCAGCGTTAGCACTACAAGAACCGGCTCCGTTGCGCGGTCGGCGTCTCGGCATCCACACGCAACATGAAGCCGTCGTCTTCATGCGGACAGACTGCCACGTATGCCGTTCAGAAGGCCTCACCGCCCATTCGCGCGTGCTCCTCTCGGCTGGCGGCCGCGAGGTCCTTGCGACACTCTACCAAGTATCGTCGGACCTCCTGGCCACCGGCGAAATCGGCTTGTCGGAATCAGCCTGGTCCCGACTGGGCGCCGACGAGGGCGCCGTCATCCACGTGCGGCATCCCGAACCGGTCGAATCCTTCAGCCACGTTCGATCAAGGATGTTCGGCAATCGGCTCGGCGACCAGAATTTCGCGTCAATCCTTTCCGATGTTTCCTCCGGACGCTATTCGGATATCGAGCTGGCCGCCTTCATCACGGGAACGTCGGCATTTCCGCTCGACGAGGCGGAGACCGTCGCTCTGACGCGCTCGATGGTCCAGGTCGGCGAACGGCTGGTTTGGCCTGGCGCAACCGTGGTCGACAAGCATTGCGTCGGCGGGCTACCGGGCAACCGCACGACGCCGATCGTGGTGGCGATCGTTGCCGCCCATGGCCTGACGATGCCGAAGACCTCGTCGCGCGCCATCACCTCGCCAGCAGGCACCGCCGACACCATGGAAACCATGGCGCCGGTCGACCTGAGCATCGAGCAGATCCGTCGCGTGGTTGAAGAAGAGTCGGGCTGCATCGTCTGGGGAGGAGCCGTTCGCCTCAGCCCGGCAGACGATGTCCTGATCCGGGTGGAACGCGCGCTCGATCTCGATTCCGAGGGGCAAATGGTTGCATCGGTGATGTCGAAGAAGATCGCCGCCGGCTCCTCTCATCTGGTTCTCGACCTACCCGTGGGTCCAACGGCCAAGATTCGCAGCGAGGCGGCTGCCGAGGCCCTCTCGAATCGCCTCTCCGTGGTCGCCACGGCGTTCGGGCTAAGAAGCAGGATCGTCCTCACGGATGGAAGCCAACCCGTCGGCCGGGGAATTGGGCCTGCACTGGAAGCCCGCGACGTGCTCCGGGTGCTCCAACGGTCTGCCGACGCACCGATTGACCTGAGGGAGCGGGCCTGCGCGCTCGCAGGAGCGCTCCTCGAACTGGGTGGTCGTGCCCAAACCGGGGAAGGTCAGCAGCTTGCTGCGCGCACGCTCGACGACGGGCGCGCCTGGGCGAAATTCCAGCGCATCTGCGAAGCTCAGGGCGGGATGCGCATTCCGCCGACCGCGTCGCAGCGCTCGCCGATCTGCGCGTCGGGCGCAGGCATCGTCCGGTCGATCGACAACCGAAGGATCGCAAAACTGGCCAAGCTGGCTGGAGCGCCGGACTCGAAAGCTGCCGGGGTGGAGTTGCACGTGCGGCTGGGAGATGCCGTGGCCATCGGCGAGCCCCTGTGCACCGTGCACGCGCAGACGGCAGGCGAGCTTCGCTACGCCTTGGACTACGCGTCGTCGGGAGCCGCCATCTTCGAGATCGGAAACTGAAGGCAAAGCGTGAACGGAGACGCCGCCATGCCCCCACCGACAGGACGTTCCAGGCGAACGCGGCAGAACGCCAGCCTGAACGACCTGCTGCAGTTGCAGCGCGAAACGTTCGACTATTTCCTGGACGAGGCGAATCCTGCCAACGGCCTCATCCGCGACAAGACAGCCGCCGACTGGCCTGCAAGCATCGCTGTGACGGGACTCGCTCTCGCCTGCTACCCAGTCGCCGTCGAGCGCGGGTTCATGTCGCGCCGGGCAGCCGCGGCGCTGACGTTGAGCACGCTGCGCTTCTTCTGGACGAGTCCGCAGGGGCCGGAGCCGGACGGCACCGGATACCGTGGGTTCTACTATCATTTCCTTGATATGCAGACGGGCCGGCGCGCCTGGCGCTGCGAGCTGTCGACGATCGACAGCGCTCTCCTGCTGGCAGGTGCGTTAGCGGCGGCCGCCTATTTCGACGCGGAGGTTGCGGAGGAGCAGGAAATCCGCATGCTTGCCGATGCGCTCTATCGCCGGGCCGACTGGAAATGGGCACAGAACCAGGGCGCGACAGTGACGCACGGCTGGACCCCGGAAGGTGGGTTCATCAAATACCGTTGGGAAGGCTACGACGAGGCCCTGCTTCTTTACATCCTGGGTCTCGGCTCACCGACCCATCCGCTCCCGGAAAGCAGCTACGCGGCCTGGACCTCGACCTATCGCTGGGAGAGCTGTTACGGCTACGACTACCTCTATGCCGGCCCGCTGTTTACCCATCAACTCTCGCATGCCTGGATCGATTTTCGCGGAATTCAGGACGCCTTCATGCGGGAGAAAGGCATCGATTATTTCGAGAACAGCCGCCGCGCAACCTACCTCCAGCAATGCTATGCGACCATGAACCCGCGCAAGTTCGAGGGTTACGGGGAGTGCTGCTGGGGCATCACGGCAAGCGAGGGGCCCGGTCCGGCCACTCTCAGGCTGAACGGCATCGTGCGCGAGTTCTACGACTATGTCGGGCGCGGGGTGCCCTATGGTCCGGATGACGGCACGCTCGCGCCCTGGGCGGTCGCCGCCTCCTTGCCGTTCGCTCCGGAGATCGTCCTGGAGGCGCTCGACTTCTGCATCCATCAGGCCAAGCTGAAAGAGTTCAATAGATACGGCTTCAAGGCCGCCTTCAATCCAACCCATCCAGGAGAGCCCGGCAATCCATACGGGTGGTGGGTGTCGCCATGGCATTTCGGCATCAACCAAGGCCCCATCGTGCTGATGATCGAGAACTACCTGACCGACCTGGTCTGGCGCTTGATGCGCGCCTGTCCGTACGTCGTCACCGGGTTGCGTCGTGCTGGATTCGAGGGCGGCTGGCTGGACCAGAGCCCGCCTGCTTGAGCGCCGCTGAAGCGAACGCTGCCACTCGCCAATATCAGCGAGGCGCGCGGCAGGTAAGATCTGCAGGAAGACTGTTCTTGATCGAAATCAATGCGCATGGTGTCATTGTCGGAAAGGATCATGCGCGAAATCAAGGACGCTGCTGGAAGTCTGTTCGCCGGAGGCTGATATGACACCGAGGCTCAGAGGGTTGCAAGCCGGGATGATATGCGGCGCCCTTAGCATGGTTTCGCCGGTCGCCGCACAGGACGCGTCTCAAGGCTCGTCCATGATGCAAAGCGGACAGATGCCGCACCGGATGATGAGCCCTGGGCTGATAGTGCCCACTATGAATCCATCCAATGGCCGCAAGCTGTTTGCCGAAAAAGGGTGCGTCGTCTGTCATTCCGTTAACGGCATCGGCGGCGGCGACGCGCCGGCATTGGACGCATCGACAATGCCGCCAATGATGAATCCGTTCGAGTTCACGGCACAGATGTGGGCCGGCGCTCCAGCGATGATCGAGATGCAAAAGCAGGAACTCGGCGAGCAGATTGAATTTACGGGGCAGGAACTGGCCGACATAATTGCGTTTGTCCATGACCCTGAGGAGCAAAAGAAGTTCTCGGAGGCCGACATTCCACCAAAGATCGAAAAGCTGATGCAATCAGACGCGGAAGGCGGTCATGAAATGAACCAGATGAAGCAAGGCGACGGTATGAAGATGAACGACGGCCAGTCGCCGCAATAAAAAGCCGCTCATGCGAACATAGGAGGATGGCAGCTTGCGAGCGGCCGGGCTGACCCTATTTGCAACCACAAAACCACTGGAGGCAGCTATGCGGAGCAGGCGATTGACCGGTTTCTTGCTGGCACCGACCGCGATAGCAACACAGATCATGCTTGGGCCTTCGATCTTGGATGGGGCAATCGGCTTCAGCTACCCAGCAGCACTCGCGGCAGAGCAAAATAGCTCCGGGTTTCAAACCATCACGGGCGAGCAGTTAAGTCAGATGCTGTTGCGCAAGGATTTCTTCTTTGTAAACGTCCATATTCCCTATGCGGGGCAGATCGACGGAACAGACGCCTTTATCCCCTACGACAAGATTGCCCAGAATCTTGACAAGCTCCCGGCGGACAAGAGAGCGAAGATCGTGCTGTACTGCCGCAGCGGCCGCATGAGCGAGATCGCCGCAGAGCAGTTGTCGAAACTCGGCTATCTGCATGTGAGTCATCTATCGGGCGGGATGATCGCCTGGCAGGCTTCGGGACGCGCGCTCACAGAACATTAGCTTCATGACGCTGAAAAGCCCGCCGCCTATTGAGAGCGCTGGCGACGGGCTTAATGGTTGCCACTCGAGCGGCTGAATCCCTGAGGAATCGACCACTCGTCCGGATAAGCGCTCGACGGCCTAACTGTTCCCCAGCGCCACTGGGTTTTTCCTTCGCCTATGGCCCGCAACGTGAGATAATCCCAAAGCGGCGTTTGAGGGCGGCGGCAATGCCATTGTCGCGCTACGGTGGTATCTACGGACCCGCCGAACTGGACTTGCTCCAGCGGGTATTTGATCGGTTGTGCGATGAACGCCGACTGGCCAAAAAGGACAGGGAACAGCGGGACCAACTGGCGGCGCAAGTCATCCACGTTTTCGACGACGGGGTCACAGAGGAAGCCGACCTGTTGCGTGTCATGTCCAAACGGCGCAGGGCCTGAGCGCCCCCACGCAAATTCAACCTGAACACTGCCAAGGAGCGCTTCCCTTGCGCGGGCTTGCTTACGGCTCCTTCAACTGGGTCGATCGAATTGACTCACGTCAAAGCGCATTTGGGCTGGGCAAGCGAACATGCGGAATGTGAGAGCTTGGAAGCCCTGCTGTGTGTGGACGATCTTGTCAGATCTGGCAGCCAGACCATCGGACCGCAAGCGGTGCCTTCGGTGCGGTTATGCTCGCCTTCTGGCTTGCTCTTTTCCTGCTGCTAACCCCTTCGGGTCAGGCGCAGGCGCACGAGTTCGGTGCCTTACAAGGTATCTCGTCAGCCAAGATCGTTCCATCTATTGCCGGCTGCCAAGCCGATGGGGCGACGGCGATCGTTATGTCCGCATCTGTTCGGGACGATTCAGGCTGTCATGACGGCGCAGCCCACGCCAATTGCAGTCTGTGCGCGGGTGGACATTGTTTCGCTTGTTCGGCTGCAGTTCTTGCAGCGACATCGGACATTGGCCTTGTACCGGAGCGCTGCGCCCCAGCGTTCCCCGACCAATCAGCCTTCGCGCTGACCAAGCCCGACGAAGCCTTTCGACCTCCTCGTTCCGTCCTCTGACGACCTGCCGGCGGGCGTGCCTGACGCTTGCCGACCGGGCCGTTCTTTGCGCTGGGCCAACGCTGGCTCCGGTTACGGATTTATTTCGAGGAGAAAACTGATGAACATGCGGACTGAAGCCGCAATCCCTGACAGCCAGTCTGGTGGCCTGCCCACCGGGCGCGAGTCGATCACCCTCCGAATCGGCGGAATGACCTGCGCCCACTGCCCGCCAGCGATCGAGAAGGCTGTTCGGGAAGTCACCGGGGTCAAGACGGTCTCGGTAAACCTCGCCACACAGACTGCGAAGGTCGGCTATGACCCAGCGCAGGCGAAGGTCTCGGAAATCCTGCGGGCCATCCGCTCCGTCGGTTACGCCGTCGGCACGGCGACGATGCGCATACCCATCAAGAACATGCATTGCACATCGTGCGCCACGCGCGTCGAGCTGGCGCTAAAGATGACCCCCGGCGTCATCGCTGCCCGCGCCAGCCTCGCGCCCAACGCGGTCGACATAGAGTACCAGCCGGAGCGGACCGATTTCCAGGAACTGAGGCGGTCGATCGAGTCCTCCGGCTACAGGCTCGCCGAGCCGAAGGTGAAACCTACGGACGAGACGCTCGACCCCGCCGAGGCGGCAAATGAGCAGGAATACCGCAGCCTGATGCGGAAGTTCTGGATTGCCGCCGTCATTTCCCTGCCGGTGATGGCGTTCAGCTATCCTGATCTCATTCCGGGACTGCGCGATTGGATGCCCATGGGCAGCGACACGCGCCGGATCGTGTGGGCGCTGCTCGGCGTGCTCAGCCTGCCCGTCCTGCTGTGGTCGGGATCGCAGTTCTTCGTCGGCATGTGGGACGCGCTGAAGCATCGCGCGGCCAACATGCATACGCTGATCGCGATCGGGATCACGGCAGCGTTCCTCTACTCGGTCGTGGCCGTCGCATGGCCAGGGATATTTCCCGACATGGCGCTGGCCGAAGTCTTTTGGGACGTGACCGACGTCGTCGTCGCGCTCGTGGTCCTCGGGCTTGCGCTGGAGATCAAGGCCAAGGGCCGGACCTCGCAGGCGATCAAGAAGCTGATCGGACTGCAGGCCAAGACGGCAAGGGTCGTGCGCGACGGCAAGGAAATCGACTTGCCCGTCGAGGAAGTGCTGGTGAACGACACGGTCATCGTCCGTCCAGGCGAAAAGATCCCGGTCGATGGCAAGGTGAGTGTTGGGTCGAGCGCGGTCGACGAGTCGATGATTACGGGCGAATCCATGCCGGTCGAGAAGCAGACCGGCGACGAGGTCATCGGCGGCACGCTCAACAAGACTGGCAGCTTCCGCTTCACGGCGACCAAGGTTGGCAAGGACACCGCGCTCGCCAGCATCATCCGCATGGTGAAGGACGCTCAGGGGTCAAAAGCACCGATCCAGCGCGTCGTCGATACCGTGTCGGGCTACTTCGTGCCCGCGGTCATGATCGTCGCGATCCTCGCGGCGCTAGTCTGGTACGATTTCGGGCCGGAACCGCGCCTGATCTACGCTACAGTCATCCTGGTCACGACGCTGATCATCGCGTGTCCCTGCGCGCTTGGCCTGGCCACGCCGACCTCGCTCACCGTAGGCATCGGCAAGGGAGCGGAGAACGGCATCCTGATCCGCTCCGGCGACGCGCTGCAGGCGGCCGAGAAGCTAGACGCGGTCATCCTCGACAAGACGGGCACGATTACCAAAGGCGAGCCGGCGCTCACCGACGTCGTCGTCACGCCGGGTCATGAGGAGAACGCCGTCCTGCGGCTCACCGCCTCCCTGGAGCGCGGGTCCGAGCATCCGCTCGCGTCGGCCATTGTCAAAGGCGCCGAGGCTCGCAAGATCGAGCTGGCCGACGCCGAAGGGTTTGCCGCCATCCCAGGCCACGGCGTCAGCGGTCGAATCGACGGCCATGACGTGCTGTTCGGCAACGCCAAGCTTCTGCGCGACCGAGGTGTCCCCGCAGACGCGCTGCTGCCGCAATGGGAGCGCCTCGCCAACGAAGGCAAGACGCCGATGTACGTGGCGGTCGACGGCCGGGCGGCCGGGCTGATTGCCGTTGCCGACACGGTGAAACCGGACTCCCGGGCGGCGATCGAAATCCTGAAAGGACTGGGCATCGAGGTCGTGATGCTCACCGGCGACAACGAGCGCACAGGCCGCGCGATCGCTCGCGAGGTCGGGATCGACCGCGTGCTGGCGGAGGTGCTTCCGGACGACAAGGCGCACGAGGTGCAGAAGCTGCAGCTCGAGGGCAAGTCGGTCGGCATGGTCGGCGATGGCGTCAACGACGCGCCGGCGCTCGCCCAGGCCGATGTCGGCTTCGCCATCGGTACCGGAACCGACGTCGCCATCGAGGCGAGCGACGTGACGCTGATCAAGGGAAGCCTGATGGGCGTCGTCACTGCGATAGAGATCAGCCGGGCGACGATGCGCAACGTCCGGCAGAACCTCGTCGGCGCTTTCGGCTACAACGCGCTCGGCATCCCGGTTGCGGCGGGTGTGCTCTATCCGTTCATAGGGCTTCTGCTCTCTCCCCTCATCGCAGCCGCCGCCATGGCCTTCAGTTCGGTGACCGTCGTCACCAATGCCAACCGTTTGCGCTTCTTTCAGCCGAGGAGGACAGGCTCATGACACCTGACCGTTGGATTGTCACCATCGCCGGAATCGGCCTGGTCGCGTTCATCATCTGGTTCTTCTGGCTCAAGCGTTCGACCGGCGCACGAGCCACCGAAACGAGCGGCGGCTACCAGGAGGCGATGATCCTCGTGAAAGGCGGCTACACGCCCGACACGATCGTCGTCCGCAGCGGCCGCCCGGTCCGGCTGAATTTCCGCCGCGAGGAGACCGCCTCCTGTTCGGACAAGGTGATCTTCCCCGACTTCCAGAAGAGCGCCGATCTGCCGACGGGTGAAACCGTCGCCGTCGAGCTGATGCCCAAGGAACCAGGCGAGTTCGGATTCTCATGCCCCATGGGCATGTTCCGCGGCCGGCTCGTCGTCGAATAGGAGACCAACATGTCGATGCACGACCACTCAGACCACGACCGCCCGCAGGGCTCCTTTCTGACATCCCGGGCAGGCCTCGTCCTGCTGGGATTCCTGGCGATCGGCGGCTTCCTGCTCTTCACGGAGCACCGCGCGCATGTCCTCGGAGCGCTGTTCTATCTGCTGCCCTTCGGCTGCCTCCTCATGCACTTTTTCATGCATGGAGGACACGGCCATGGCGGACACGGCGGTCACCGCAACCAGCCCGACGAAAGGAATCTGCCATGAGCCCCGAGACGCAAGCCTACGGCCTTTGGAGCCTGGTCATCGTCAACTCCGCCGTCTTCATCCTGTTCGCCTACAGTTTCTTCAAGCCGCGGACCGGCCGGGACTGGCGTTCGTTCGGCGCATTCAGCGCATTCCTCGTCGCGCTGTTCGCGGAGATGTACGGCTTTCCGCTGACCATCTATTTTCTGTCGGGCTGGCTGCAGGCCCGCTATCCAGGGATCGACTGGTTCTCGCACGATGCCGGGCACCTGCTCGAAATGATGTTCGGCTGGCGGGTCAATCCGCATTTCGGTCCGTTCCACCTGCTGAGCTTCGTACTCATCGGCGGTGGGTTCTGGCTGATCGCGGGCGCATGGCGGGTTTTATACGACGCGCAGCAGCATCGAGCTCTCGCGACAAGCGGACCCTATAGCTATGTCCGCCACCCGCAATATGTCGGCTTCATCCTGGTGATGCTCGGCTTCCTCGTTCAGTGGCCGACGCTGCTGACATTGGCCATGTTCCCAGTGCTGGTCGCCATGTATGTGAGGCTGGCGCGGGCCGAGGAGCGCGAAGCGATCACCGAGTTCGGCGACGCCTACCGCAAATACATGGCACAGGTACCCGGGTTCGTTCCGAGCTGGAATGGACTGTCCGGCGGTTCGGTGGGCGGTCCCGCCAAGTCGGACGAGACCTAGCGCCATGAAGCAGCACCACCGATCCTGGCCGTTCTCGGCAATCCTGCTCGCCGCCTTCGGAGTGGCGCTCGTCTGCATCGGCGCCTTCTTCATGTTCCTTCGGCCCCCGCTTCTGCCGGAGGACATGCGCTTCATCGGCCTGTCGCTGGAACAGCTTCAGGCGGGGCAGCCGCGTATGGCGTCGTGGCTTGAGCGCGTGTTTCAGGTACTCGGCGGGTATGCCACGGCATCAGGCGTTCTGACGATCACGGTCGCCGCAACGTCGTTCCGGCGACACGAGAGGATTGCCCTTCTGGGCGTGCTGGCTGCCGGAATAGCCTCCATCGGATGGATGGTTGTCGTCAACTTCGTCATAGGCTCCGATTTCCGCTGGATCCTGCTGGCTGTAGCGGGTCTCTGGGCGGCAAGCCTAGGCATGTTCGTGGTCGAGGCCAGGCAAGCGGCCGTGGGCACAGGCGAGACAAGGTAGCACCATGTCGGACGTCGTCTTCACCGCGAAGGACCTCACCAAGACCTATGTTTCGGGCGAGACGCAAGTGCACGCCCTGCGCGGCGTTAATCTGGAAATTTCGGCAGGGGAAGTCGTCGTCTTGCTGGGCCCATCCGGCAGCGGGAAATCAACACTGCTCAACATCATGGGCGGGCTCGATCACGCGACCAGCGGCGAGCTGTCCTTCAAGGACTTGCGGCTGACCGATCTCGACGACCGGGGACTGACATCCTATCGCCGCCGCCATGTCGGTTTCGTGTTCCAATTCTACAATCTGATCCCCAGCCTGACGGCCTACGAAAACGTCGCCCTGGTCACCGAGATCGCCGACGATCCAATGCGTCCCGAGGAAGCTCTCGCTCTCGTCGGGCTGGAGCCGCGCATGCATCATTTTCCGGCGCAGCTGTCCGGCGGCGAGCAGCAGCGCGTCGCCATCGCCCGCGCGATCGCCAAGCGCCCGGAGGTGCTGCTCTGCGACGAGCCGACGGGCGCGCTCGACTCCAGGACGGGCGTTCGGGTGATCGATGCGCTGATGAAGGTCAATGCCGAACTCGGCACGACCACCGTTATCATCACCCACAACGCCATCATCCAGGAAGTCGCGCACCGGGTCCTGTTCTTCAGCGACGGGCAGATATCGAAGGCCGTCACCAACGAGGCCCGGCGCGCTGTCGCCGAGCTGCAGTGGTGAAAGCATGCGCGTGCTCGACATAAAGCTCTTGCGTGACCTCGTCCGCCTTTGGGCACAGGCACTCGCTATCGCGCTCGTGGTGGGCGGCGGGGTGGCCACGCTTCTGCTCGCCGTCGGCTCCTACCGTTCTCTCGACGAGACGAGGACCGCCTATTACGAACGCTATCGCTTTGCCGATGTCTTCGCCACGGTGCGGCGGGCGCCAAAGACGCTGGTCGACCGGATCGCCGAAATTCCCGGCGTGGCTGCCGTCGATGCACGCATCGCGCAGTTGGCGCTTCTCGACATACCGGACCAGACCGCACCGGCTACTGGAATGGTCGTTTCGCTGCCCGAAATCGGCGAGCCGGTGCTCAACCGGCTCTACATGCGCGCCGGCCGCACGCCCGACCCGAACCGGGAAGACGAGGTCGTCGTCAACGAGAACTTCGCCGAAGCGCACCGGTTCGCGCTGGGCTCAAGCTTCGCGGCTCTTCTCAATGGCCGCAAGCGCGACCTGACAATCGTCGGCATCGCCCTGTCTCCCGAATATATTTACGCCGTCGGCCCTGGCGACATCATGCCCGACGGCCGCCGCTACGGCGTCATCTGGATGTCCGAACGGGCCCTAGCCAGCGCCTACGATCTGCAAGACGCCTTCTCTTCCGTGTCGCTGAAGCTGCTGCCAGGAACGTCGGAGGGCGAGGCGATGACGCGTCTTGACGACCTGCTGGCTCGCTATGGCGGGCGAGCTGCCTACGGGCGCAAGGACCAGACATCGCACGCCTGGCTCGATCATGAGCTCGACATGCTCAACAACATGAGCCGCACGCTGCCGCCGATCTTCCTGCTGGTCTCGGCCTTCCTCGTGAACCTTACGCTGAGCCGCCTCGTTTCGCTCGAGCGCGAACAGATCGGTCTCCTGAAGGCGCTCGGCTACCGCAACGCCAGCATCGTCCTGCACTACCTGAAGTTTGTGGGCATCATCACCGCGGTCGGCATTGTCATCGGCGGCGTGGTCGGCACGTGGCTCGGCAGCTATGTGACCGGGATATTCGCAGACTTTTTCCGCTTTCCTTTTCTCCTGTTCACCAAGAGTCCCGATCTCTACGTCGCAGCAGCGGGATTGAGCTTGCTTGCGGCGGCAGTCGGCGCGCTGCGAGCCTTGCGCGAAGTCGTCAATCTGGCTCCTGCCGTCGCCATGCAGCCGCCGGCTCCGCCGGTTTTCCATCGAACACTGCCGTTGAGCCTCAGCCTGGCTGGCCTTGTCTCGCAGCCAACGAGAATGATGCTGCGCAACATCGCGCGCCATCCAATTCGCTCCTCTTTCACCGCGCTCGGCATGTCGCTGGCGACGGCAATCCTGATCGTGTCGCTCTTCACGAGGGGCACGATGGAGCAACTCATCGACGTCACGTACTTTCTTGCGGATCGTCAGGACGCGACCGTGAGCTTTTTTCAGAACCGTCCTCAGGAAGTAGCCTTCCAGATCGCGAGACTTCCCGGGATCTTGAGCGCAGAACCCTATCGGGAAATCCCAGTCCGCATTCGCAACGGCCATGTCGAGCGCCGCATCATGATCCGCGCTAGGCCGCAGAATGCGGAGCTTAACCGCATCATCGATGCCGACCTGAACCGTGTCGTCCTGCCGGAATCGGGCCTCGCGATCTCGGACAAGCTGGCCAGCATCCTGAAGGTGCGGGTTGGCGACACCGTCGAAGTCGATCTGCTCGACGGCGAGCGCCGGACGGTCTCGCTTCCGATTGCCGCGCTGGTCGAGGACTATCTCGGCATTCGCGGCATGATGGATCAGGAAGCGCTCAGCAAGCTTCTGCGCGAAGCGCCGATGGCGAATGGCGTCAGCGTCAGCCTGGACAGAAACCGGCGGGATGAGTTCTACACAGCCGTCAAGGCCTTGCCAGTCGTGAGCAGCCTGGCTCTGCAGACGGCGTCCCTCGCCACTTTCCGTGACGCTGTGGCAATTCTGGTCACGACCATGTCCAGCATCTACACGGGGCTCGCGGCCGTCATCGCGTTCGGCGTGGTTTATAACAACGCCCGCGTTTCCCTGTCTGAGCGAGCCAGGGAGCTGGCGAGCCTGCGAGTCCTCGGCTTCACCTCTGGCGAGGTGCTGCGCATCCTGCTGCTCGAACTCGCGCTGTTGACCCTGGTCGCGCAGCCGCCTGGCTGGGCGATCGGTTACGGTCTGGCCTGGATCATGAAGACGAACCTGGCTGGGGAACTCATGCGGGTGCGCTTGGTGGTCGAGCCCGCAACCTACGTTTTCGCCAGCGCCATCGTCGTTACGGCGGCTCTGCTCTCGGCGCTGATCGTTCGCAGGCGAGTCAATCAACTCGACCTCGTTGCCGTTCTCAAGACGCGGGATTGAAGACCATGCGTAGCAAATCGATGACCAATTGGCTGAAAAGATTAGGCGGCATCGCGGCCTTTGGCCTGATCGCCGCAGCGGCGGTCTGGTTTGCATGGCCGCAGCCGATCCCAGTCGATCTGGCGACGGTGGCCAAGGGCCCAATGGAGGTCGCGGTCGACGATGAGGCCAAGACCCAGGTGCGGCACCTCTATACAGTGTCGGCGCCGGTTGCCGGTAAGGTTCTCAGAATTTCACCGCCGCGTCACGTCGGCGATCAGGTCACCAAGGACGAAACCGTGATGGCGGTGATGCAGCCGACCATCCCCAGCTTTCATGATGTGCGCACGCACGAGGAACTGCTGGCGGCGCTCAGCGCGGCCGAAGCGGCGGTGATCTTCGCGGAAGCGGACGTGAGGCGGCTAGAGGCGGCGCTCGCGTATTCGCGTACAGAACTCGATCGTGCGGAAAAGCTCGCCAAGACCGGAGCGATATCGCAAGGGGATCTCGACAAGGCGAAGTTCGAACTCGACACCGACGAGGCAGCCCTGGCGAGCGCGAAGGCGCAGGTCGAAGTCCGACGCAACGAACGGGCGATGGTCCAGGCGCGGCTCGGCCAGCCTGTCGACGACGTTACGCAATCGGATCCGGCCTGCTGCATCCAGCTTCGTGCGCCGGTGAGCGGCCGCATCCTGAGGATCGTTCAGGAGAGTGAGGGCATGGTGCAGCCGGGCGCGCCGCTTGTAGAGATCGGCGACCCGCTCGATCTGCAAGTGGTTGCGGACCTGCTCTCGACCGATGCGGTCCAGATCAAACCCGGTGCCCCTGTCCTGATCGACGGCTGGGGTGGGCCTGCACTTCAAGGCTCGGTGACGCGTGTTGACCCTGCCGGCTTCCTCAAGGTCTCCGCCCTCGGGATCGAGGAGCAGCGTGTCCATACTGAGATCAATATCGTCGACCCTCCCGAAAAATGGGCGCAGCTCGGGCACGACTATCGTGTGATCGTGCATGTGACGAGCTGGCGGGACGACAATGTCGTCACCGTTCCGGTGGCGGCCCTGTTTCGAAAGGGTGATGACTGGGCCGTGTATCTCCTCGAGAACGGACGAGCGCGCACGACCGTGGTCAAGATCGGTCACCGGAACAACAGGGTGGCCGAGGTCGAGTCGGGCCTGTCGGAAGGCGACCGGGTTGTCCTGCACCCGAGCGACCGTGTGGGCGACGGCGTAGCCTTACGTGAGCGGAACGCGGAATAGACCACAGCTCTTTCGCCCCTAGTCTAGCCTGCGATCGATCGCGCCGCCCATGGCGGTTCCAACGCCCTGCGAAGCCCCCCGTGATCTGCAGGCGCTATTTGCACAATTTGGATTCCGCCTCCGGTACCATACTTTCAAGCTGCCCAACTCTTTCCGCGGCCCAAATCGAGCTTAATTGAATTCGCTTTGGCGGCGGCCTATACGTCGAGGCCATGGAAACCATAGCCAGCGCCCAAAAACAAATCATTCCGCTGTCCGGCAGCAAGCCTCGTGCCGGACGGGCAGCGCCGTTCCTGCCGATGAGCCGCGCCGAGATGACGGCGCTCGGCTGGGACGAATGCGACATCGTGCTCGTCACGGGCGACGCCTATGTGGATCATCCGAGCTTCGGCATGGCGATCATCGGCCGTCTGCTCGAATCCCAGGGTTTTCGCGTCGGCATCATCTCGCAGCCCGACTGGCAGTCGGCGGAGCCGTTCAAGGCGCTGGGCAGGCCCAGACTGTTCTTCGGCATCACCGGGGGCAACCTCGATTCCATGGTCAACCGCTATACGTCGGACCGCAAGCTGCGCCATGACGACGCCTATACGGCGGGCGGTGAAGGCGGCAAGCGGCCGGACCGCTGCACGATCGTCTATACGCAGCGCTGCCGCGAGGCCTACAAGGACGTGCCGATCGTGCTGGGCGGCATCGAAGCCTCGCTGCGCCGCATCGCCCATTACGACTACTGGTCCGACAAGGTGCGCCGTTCGATCCTGGCCGATGCCAAAGCCGACCTCTTGATCTACGGCAATGCCGAGCGCGCCGTCGTCGAGGTGGCGAACCGGCTTGCGGCCGGCGACACGCCACGCCAACTCGATTCGATCAGGGGCGTCGCCTTGTTCCGCCGCGTGCCCGAGCACTTCACGGAGCTCCATGCCGACGATCTCGATTCCGCCGACGAGGGCGCGAGCCGCAAGCCCGGCGACACCGTGATCCGGCTGCCATCCTTCGAACAGGTCGAGGACGATCGCGACGCCTATGCCCGCGCTTCGCGCGTGCTGCACCGCGAGGCCAACCCCGGCAATGCCCGCCCGCTGGTCCAGCGCCACGGCGACCGCGACCTGTGGCTCAACCCGCCGCCCATCCCGCTGACCTCCGACGAGATGGACGCCGTCTACGACCTGCCCTACGCGCGCGCCCCGCATCCGTCCTATGGCGATGCCAAGATCCCCGCCTGGGACATGATCAAGTTCTCGGTGACGGTGATGCGCGGCTGCTTCGGCGGCTGCACGTTCTGCTCGATCACCGAGCACGAAGGCCGCATCATCCAGAACCGCTCCGAGGGCTCGATCCTGCGCGAGATCGAGAAGATCCGCGACAAGACGCCGGGCTTCACCGGCGTGATCTCCGATATCGGCGGGCCGACCGCCAACATGTACCGGATGGCCTGCAAGGACCCCAAGATCGAGGCGGCCTGCCGCCTGCCGTCCTGCGTGTTTCCCGACATCTGCCCCAACCTCAACACCTCGCATGACGACCTGATCCGGCTCTACCGCAAGGTCCGCGAGGTCAAGGGCGTCAAGAAGGTGATGGTCGCCTCCGGCGTGCGTTACGACCTGGCGGTCAAGAGCCCCGAATATGTCAAGGAACTGGTGACCCACCACGTCGGCGGCTACCTCAAGATCGCGCCCGAGCACACCGAGCGCGGGCCGCTCGACAAGATGATGAAGCCCGGCATCGGCACCTACGACCGCTTCAAGGAGATGTTCGACGCAGCGGCCAAGGAAGCCGGCAAGAAATACTATCTCATTCCGTATTTCATCGCCGCCCATCCCGGCACGACCGACGAGGACATGCTGCAGCTGGCGCTCTGGCTGAAGAAGAACCGCTACCGCGCCGACCAGGTGCAGACCTTCCTGCCTTCGCCCATGGCCACGGCGACGGCGATGTACCATACCGGCGTCAACACGCTGAAGGGCGTGCGGCGCGGCGCGACCGACAAGGTCGAGACCGTGCGCGGCGGACGGCAGCGCCGGCTGCACAAGGCATTCCTGCGCTACCACGACCCCGACAATTGGCCGCTGCTGCGCGATGCCCTGAAGGAGATGGGGCGCACCGACCTCATCGGCCCTCGCCCCGACCAGCTCGTGCCCGCCCACCAGCCGCCCGGAACCGGCAAGGCCGCCGCCACCAAGCGCCCCATGCGCCCGATCGGCAAAGGGCAGCGGTTCACCACCAAGGGCGTGCCGTTTCCAAAGAAGTGAGCCGTTAGGGGCCGGTGATCTCCCTGCAACGCTCCCTCAGCATAGCTGTCCGGCTGGGTGGCGATCCGAGCCACAAGCAGATCCGATTTCGTAGGCAGCTAGGCGGCCGTTACCGCCCCCGAAAGCCGACGTTTTGGCCGACTATGCTGAGGGTCGCACACGCGCATTCGATGCCGAAGGGAGGCACATGTCTTGGAAAAAGCATGTGCAGCCGGCTAGGCTCCGGCGTACGGACAGCGGAGGATCAAGATTCCTAAGCCCACCTTCCTTGAGATTGCGCGGCGGGCCGGTGTTGGCACGGCCACGGTCGAGCGTGTCCTGAACGACAGGGGCGGAGTGCGGCCGCAGACCGTCGAGAAGGTGGTCGCGGCGGCGCGTTCGCTCGATTATCCGCGCCGACTGCCGGAGGCGCATCGCGGCGTCATTCGCATCGAGGTGATACTGGTCAGGCCGGACGCGACCTTCTTCGCCCGTCTTTCCGATGCCTTCGAGCGCATCGCCGCGACGCTCGACCGCTCGATCGCCGTGCACCGTACCTTTCTCGACGAGGCGAAGCCGGCGGCGATCGCCAAACGCATCCTGGAACCCGATCTGCGCCGCGCGGCGCTCATTCTCGCCGTGCCCGACCATCCGCTGGTCAGCGACGCCTTGCGGAAACTCGAGGCGGAGAACATTCCGACGGTGCAGATCGTCACCCAGATCTCCCGTACCAAGAGCACCTATGTCGGCATTGACAATTACGCCGCTGGCCGCATGGCGGGGCTACTCATGGCCAAGATGCAGCGGCGGCCGGGCAAGGTGATCGCGATCTGCCATAGTCAGATCTACCGCGTGCACCGCGACCGCGTGCGCGGCTTCTTCGATTACCTGATCGAGGAAGGCAAGGACTTCGAGCCGGTCGCGGCCCTTTTCGGCTTCGACGACGGCAACCGTAATGCCGAGCAGTTGCACGAGGCGTTGAAACGCTGGCCCGACCTTGCCGGCCTCTACAATGCCGGCGGCGCCAACACCGCTCTGAACAAGGTGTTGCGCAAGCACGGCAGAGGCCGCGATATCTTCTTCGTCGGCCATGAACTCACCGAGCGCAGCACCAAGGCCTTGCGCGAGGGGACGATGGATGTCGTGCTCGACCAGGCGCCAGACGCGCAAGCGCGCCGCGCCATTGACCTGGTGCTCGCCGCGCTCAACCTGCATGACTTGCCCGTCGGAAACCCGCCGATCCGCTTCATCACCTTCACGGCCGAAAACGTTTGATCTGATTTGATCAAGGAACAAGCGGCGCCAGCGAGCACGCGGTGCTATCCCTTGCGAAACGGGAGGATGACAGTGGCAAGGCGGCTGACGACATACGACCTGCAGAGCGCCAAAGGCAGCCGTAAATGGCTGCAGCTCCATGTCGACACGCCGGCCGAGGCCGCTGCCGCAGCGGCATGCGATATCGTCATCCTCTCCTGCGAGCCCGATCACAATCTGGAAGCCATCCGCCAGGCGGCACCTTACGCGTTCCTCTCCGTCGGCATGCCGCATGGCGCGGTCGCCTCGCCTGAGGAGGCCGTGCGGTTGGGCTTCGCTATGATGAAGCGCGGCGCCGATGCGGTCTATTCATCACACTCGCCGCGCTTTATCGAGGCAATGGCGGCGGAAGGCATTCCCGTCACCGGCCACGTCGGCCTGGTGCCTAACCGCGCCACCTGGACGAATTTCCGCGCCATCGGCCGCACCGCCGAGGAAGCGCTCAACGTACTGCGCGCGGCGAAGGACCTCGAGAATGCGGGCGCCGCCTGCATCGAGGTCGAGGTCGTACCGGTGCGACTCGCGGATCACATCACGCGCTCGACCCCGCTGATCACCATGGGCATGGGTTGCGGCAGCGCCTGCGACACGCAATACCTGTTCTCCTGCGATGTGCTGGGTACCCACACCGGCCACTATCCGCGCCACGCAAAGCGCTATGCCGACTTCGTCACGCTGGAGGCCGAGCTGCAGGAAAAGCGCATCAGCGCCTTCCGCGCCTTTGGCCGCGACGTCGCCGAAGGCAGCTATCCCGAAGCGAAGCACCAGGTGGACATGGACGATGCCGCCTATGACCGCTTCCTCACCCTCTCTCAGTCCTTGTGAGGCTCATCATGGATGACCTGCAATTCGGCACACGCAACAAAAGGGGCGACTGGGCTCCTAACGAACCGGCCGGCACCGCGCCGCTGTTCGTCTTCCCGCCGCGTCCGCTGGCGGTGCTGAAATGGCTGCCGAGCTATCTCCTGCCCTATAATCTGCTTTTCGCCGTCTCGGCGGTGGCATGGTGGCGCTTCGTGCTGCCCGACGTCGAGGTGATGAAGACGCTCTCCGCCGGCTGGATCCTGCGCCTGTTCATCGTCAACTGCGTGGCGCTGCTCGTCTTCTTCGGCGCCTTCGAGCTTCGACTGTACATTTTGAGAGCCCAGGGCAACCGTTTCAAATACAACGGCAAATGGCCCTCGGAACAGAAGAACAAGGCCTTCTTCTTCCAGAACCAAAACATCGACAACATGCTGCGCACCTTCGGCACCGGCATGCCGATCTGGACGGCGATCGAGGTGGCGATCCTCTACGCTTACGCCAATGGCTATGTGCCGTGGCTGACCTTCGCGGAGCATCCGGTCTACCTGTTCTGCCTGGCGCTGGTGGTGCCGATCATCCACGAAACGCATTTCTTCCTGCTGCACCGGGCGATCCATTGGGGTCCGCTCTACAAATGGGTGCATTCGGTGCACCACAATTCGGTCAACCCGTCGCCCTGGTCGTCGCTGTCGATGCACCCGGTGGAGCAGCTCGGCTATCTTGGCGTCGCTTTCTGGCACCTGATCATCCCGTCGAACCCGCTCTTGGCGCTCTACCAGCTCCATTATGCCGGCTTCGGCGCCATTCCCGGCCATGTCGGCTTCGACAAGATCGAGCTTACGGAAGACACGTCGGTCGATAGCCACGCCTATATCCACTACCTCCACCACAAGCATTTCGAGGTGAATTACGGCGACGGCCTCATCCCGTTCGACCGCTGGTTCGGCACCTTCCACGACGGCAGCAAGGAAGCCGCCGCGCGCATGGACGCCCGCTACGAGAAGAAGAAGGCCCGCGCCAATGCGGCGGCCATCAAATGACATCTGCACGCACAGCCGCTTGCGGGGCCTCCGGGCGGCTATGAAGGCTATGCGGAGGTGCGCCGCGATCGAATTTTACGGATGGGAAAAATGACCGATTGGATCAGGGCTTGCGGCCTCAATGACATCGAACAGGAGGGAGCCCGACGTTTCGACCATAAAGGCCGGACCTACGCCGTCTTCCGCTCGCCCAACGACGAGGTGTTCTGCACTGACGGCCTGTGCACGCATGAGGCCGTCCATATCGCCGATGGGCTGGTCATGGACTACGAGGTCGAATGCCCGAAACATGCTGGCGCCTTCGACTACCGCACCGGCGCGGCCACGCGCCTACCGCCCTGCATAAATCTGCGAACCTATCCTGCAAAGGTGGAAGGCGGCTCTGTCCTGGTTGCGATGCCGGTGGCAGCTGTCTGAAGACTTCGCGGACCGATCGACTTGCGCCTGACTGCCTTGGGTCAGTTCGCTGGTAAGCAAGCGGCGTGCCTCATCGTCTCTGGCTATTTATACCTCAAGCTGCCGGCCCGCTATTGGCCCCATTCGGGTGGGTCATTCAGGAAATGGATCGCGAATGGCTGTGGGCGGCCCGCCTGGGCGTGGACCTTCTCGCTGCATGACGGCGGCGAAGAAGCCGTCGGTGCCGTTGCGCGCGGGCGTCAGCGACAGGTAGTCGGAATGGGCTGAATTCGTCAGTTGCGGCGCGGCCTCGTTGAGCGGCACGGCGCGAAAAGCGGGATGCGCCGCCAGGAAAGCGGCCACCTGCTCCTCATTCTCCTCCGACAACATGGAGCATGTCGCGTAGACCAGCCGTCCGCCAGGCTTCACCAGACGCGCCGCGCTGGCCAGGATCCGGGCTTGCAGCGACACGAGACTGTCCAGGCCCTGCTCCTCCGGCGCGCGCCAGCGTGCGTCGGGATTGCGTCGCCACGTGCCGGTGCCGCTGCATGGCGCATCGACCAGCACGCGATCGAAACCACCCTTGTGGCGCTTGACCCAGCGGTCAGTCTCGCTGGCTAGGAACCGGGTCTCGATATTGTGCAGTCCTGCCCGGCGAAAGCGCTCGGCGCCTCGCTTCAAGCGGCCGTCCATCACATCGCAGGCGACAATATGGCCCTTGTTGTTCATCTGCGCGGCGATGGCCAGCGTCTTGCCGCCGGCTCCGGCGCAGAAATCGACCACGCGCTCGCCCGGCCGGGCATCGACCAGCATGGCGACGAGCTGCGAGCCCTCATCCTGGATCTCGACCTCACCGGTTCTGAGCATCGGCAGGCTGGCCAGCGAGGGGCGTTCATCCACGCGAATGCCGTAGGGAGCCATGGCTGACGCCTGTGCCCGCAAGCCGTGATCTCTCAACGCGCCAAGCATGGCCTCGCGCGTCGACTTGATCGGATTGACGCGCAAGTCGAGCGGCGCCGGCGTCAGATGCGCTGCCATCTCTTGCCCAAACGCTTCCCTGAAACGGCGCCGCAACGGATCGACCGCCCAGGACGGACATTCGAGGCGCACCTCTTCCGGCATGCCGGGATGGTCGATCGTGGATCCCTGCAATTTGACCAGCAGCGCGTGCTCGTGATCCGTCAGCATGGCGGGCGCGAATTTCGCGCCATTGAACAAGCGTTCGATCTGATCAGGCGTCTTGCCTTCCTTCAGCGCCAGCCATGCGAGCAGCCGCTTGCGGGGCACATCCTCGCGCCCGTGTCTCGCCAGCCACCAGCCGAGCCGTGCATGGTGCCGCAGGAGCGCATAGTGCACCTCCAGGATATAACCACGGTCCTTGTCGCCGATGTAACGGCGGGCGCGAAACCAGGCCGAGACGACAGCATCCGCGGGGCGCGGAGCACTATCGACTTCATGCATAAGTTCGAGGGCGGCTTGCAGACGGATGGCAGGGGTCACGGAACGACGATCAGGCTGAAAACGCCTATATAGTCGACAGGGCTGCTCCTGACCATTGATCGCGGATGGCGGGACTGCTCAGCCAGGACGCCTCGGCAGCATTTTTTTGGCGAAGGCCTCCACCTCGCCTTCGCGAGGCGCTTCGCCCGTATGCGTGAGCAAATAAGCCGGCGTCAGGAAGAGACGGTTGCTTACCGGCTCGACGATCTCTAGCGAGTAATAGCCGATCTGCGTGAAGTAAAGCACGCGCGCGCGCACGAACGCTTCCGTGGCTTCGTAGCCATGGCGTGAAAACATCGCCCGGATGGCTTCGACGCGCGCGTCGTCCTCCTCGGTCACGACCCGGTGCACGTCGGCGGACTGGCGCGACCAGGCGCGCACGGCGAAGTCCAGCCGCGGATTGAAGAGCGATTCGTCGAGCCAGCACTCAAAGATATTGAGCACGGCCTGCGTGATCGACGCGGCCGGCCGGCCGGCCTGCTCGACGATGAAACGGGTGTTGTTGTTGCGCCAGTAATCCAGCAGCTGGTCGAGCAGGTCCTGACGGCTCTTGAAGTACCAGTAGAAACTGGAACGGGAGACATTCAGCTTCTGCCCGAGCGCAAGCACGCGCACCGCCTCGACGCCCTCGGAGATCAATGTCTCCAGCGCGAGGTTCATCCAGTCCTCGCGCGTCACCTTGGTGTTGCCGATCAGACCGGACCGCCGCACGACTTCATCAGCACTGGAATCGGAGAGCATAGCGGACCGGCCAAGATTGAACGCCGGCTAGATAGACCCGAAACCATTCCCGCTACAATACTTGCGCCCGTTCGAGCCATTGCCAAAGATACGGAGCAAGACCCCGGTCGACATGGAGGCGCGCCCGATCGGATTTGCCGAACCGGTAGAAGAGAACGCCGACGCCGGCAAAAAGGATCGAAGCCGAGGGGCTTGCCGCTCCTGGATCGAGCGCCGTGCCCCTGGCGATCAGGCGTTCCATGTCCAGCCCCTCGATCTCGAACACGTGCAATCCGGCATCCATGACCGTGACCGCGAAACCGGCCGCGTGCCAGCCGGCCGCAATGGGGAACGGCTGTTCGCCAACCGCAAGGAGCCGGTCGCGCGCGATCCGCACCATGTATGTGTCGCCGCTGGCAATTGCGCCGGCTCCGACGCCTTCGCCGGCAAGCCCCGAAGCCTTCGACCAGGCCGCAAGGTCGCCGCTGACCAGAAGCTGGTTCAGCCCGCCAAGCGTTCGCACGCTGACGCTGCCTTTGCTAAGCGTGGCGGTGGCCCACTCGAGCGGTGCCGGCCACTTTTCGGCAAGGTTATGCATGGAGCCGCCTCCCTTCCGGATCGAAGGCGCAAGGCGCGACGATCGTTGCCTGCCGCACGACGCCCAGATGTTGAATGTCGATCGTTTCGCCATGCCGCGCCGCGCCGCGTTCGATGAGCGCCAGCGCGACAGGGCGTCCCAGGGTCGGGCTCTGATAGCTGGAGGTGACGAAGCCGATGCTTTTGGGCCGGCCCTCGCGCTTCTCCACCCCATACGCGCCGGTCGCCAGCGGCGCCTCGCCTTCGCGGACAGCCAGGCCAACGAGTTGATTGCGGTCCGTGCTGTTGCCCGCTTCCGTGAAAAGCGAGCGCCGGCCGACGAACTCGCTGGCGCGTTTGGTCCGCGGTCCGGCGACGCCCAGATCGTGCGGCATGGTGGTTCCGTCGGTGTCCTTGCCGATGACGATGTAGCCCTTCTCGGCGCGCAGGATCATCAGCGATTCAAGCCCGAGCAGCACGGCGTCGAAGGCGCGGCCCTCCTGCTGCATCCTGGCCCACAGCACCTCCGCCCGATCGGCGCGGATGGAGATTTCGTAGCTGCGGTCGCCGGTGAAGGAGACCCTGGCGATGCGCACCTCGTTGCCGGCGAAACGGCCAACGGCTACTCCCATATGCGGCAGGCTGGCATCGTCAAGTGTTGCACCCAGATCGAGCGCTTCCACGACCTGGCGCGCGTTCGGACCCGAAACGGTCAAGGTGGCGTATTGCGCGGTGGCGTTGTGGATATAGACCGCATCGCGGCCGAAACGATCCTGCCGCCATTCTTCGAGGCGCGCGTGGACCGCGGCGACATGCGACGACGAGCAGGAGACGATGAAGCGATGCTCGTCCAGGCGGACCAGCACGCCATCGTCGAAGACGACGCCGTTTTCCGACAGCATGAAGCCGTAGCGGCAATGGCCCGGCTTCAGGGTCGACATGGTGTTGTAATAGATGAAGTCGACGAACTCGGCCGCGCGGGGGCCGATCACCTCGATCTTGCCCAGCGTCGAGCCGTCGAAGAGCGCGACCGACTGCCGGGCGCGCCGCGCCTCCTCCTGGATCGAGGCGTGGGCTTCGCCGCCGCCATAATAGGCGGGCCTCAGCCAACCGCCATATTCCTGGAACACCCCGCCTGCGGCGCGATGGTTTGCCTCCAGCGGCAGGCGGCGGACCGGATTGTGCATGCTGCCCCGGCGCGAACCAACCAGGCTGGCGAACGGGACAGGCGTGAATGGCGGCCGGTAGGTCGTGGTGCCGACCTCCGGAATGCCGCGCCCGGTGATATCCGCCAGCAGCGCCAGACCGTTCAGGTTCGAAGTCTTGCCCTGGTCGGTCGCCATGCCGAGCGTGGTGTAGCGCTTCAGGTGCTCGACCGAGACGAAGTTCTCCCGCGCCGCAAGCTCGACGTCCTTGGCGGTAACGTCGCTCTGGTAGTCGATCCAGACGCGGCCCTTGGCCTTGGGTTTCGGCCACAGGCTGACGACGCCGAGCGTGGCTTCCGCTCCCGAGCCGCGAGGCGCGGGCGAAGAGGAACCGAACGCATCAACGGCCGCCACGCCGCTGGCCAAGGCTTCGGAAAGCGAGACCGCGCCGGCCACGGCGCCAGCGACGCCAATCCCTTCGATGGCTTCGCCGGGGATGAAAGCCGCCAGTTGGTCGTTCCAGGCGAGCTTGCCCTTCGCCTGCGAGAACAGATGCACGGTGGGTGTCCAGCCGCCCGAGACGAGAACGCAATCGGCAGCAAGCGTCGTACCGTCGTCCAGCAGGACACCCTGGACGGCGTTGCGCCCGCGCGCCACCGCCACCATGCGCCCCGCCAGAACGCGAACGCCGGTTCCCGCTTGCGCGCCGCCCTCGCGCCGGCAATCGACCACCGTCACGGAAGCGCCGGCCGCGGCCAACGCCGAGGCAGGCTCATAGGCGCTGTCGTTGTTGGTCGCGACCACGATTTCGCGACCGACAAGCACGCCATGCCGGCGCAGATAGCTGAGCGCCGCATCGGCGGATAGGATTCCCGGCAGGTCGTTGTTGGCAAACGGAACAGGCCGTTCGATCGCGCCTGTCGCCAGCACGATGCGACGAGGCCGCACGCGCCACAGCGTGTCCGGCCGACCGTCGGAGTGCCGCTGGTTGAGCGCGACCAGATTGTGGTCATAAAGGCCGAAGGCGGTCGTATCGCTCAGCACGAGCTGGCCACCGCTCTTCAGCCTGGCAACCACCGTCTCGACCCACGCCTTGCCGTCGAGGCCATCGACTTCGCCGGCGCGGTGGCGCAGCGATCCGCCTGGATGCGTCCTGTCGTCGACCAGGACGACCGAGTGTCCGGCCGCCGCCGCGCTGGCTGCCGCGGCAAGGCCGGCGGGCCCGGCGCCGACCACCAGCACGTCGCAGTGGTGGTTGACCTGATCGGAGACCTGGCGCGGCTTCCAGTCGCTGTCGACGATGCCAAGCCCGGCCATGGCGCGGATGCGCGGCTCGAACAGGTGCCAGTCCGGCCACATGAAGGTCTTGTAGTAGAAGGCGGCGGGCAGGAAGCGGGCGAAGCGATCCAGAACGGCGTTGCGGTCGGTCTCCGCCGTCGGAGAAGCGTTGACGCTCCTGACCTTGATGCCCTCGACGGCTTGCACGGTCGTCGCGCGCGCATTCGGCACGCGGCCGACCGCGCTCTCGACATCGACCAGCGCGTTGGGATCCTCGACGCCGGAGCCCCAGACGCCGCGCGGCCGATGGTATTTGAAGCTGCGGCCGACCACGGCCTGGCCGCTCGCCAGCAAGGCCGACGCGATCGTGTCGCCTGCAAAACCCTCGACGCGCCTGCCGTCGAAGGTGAAGCTCAGCGGACGAGCGCGGTCGATGTCGCTGCCGCCGGTGGTGAGACGCGAAGCACTCATGCGCCGTGCTCCGCTTCGCCGAGCACGGAAGAGCCCGACACCTTGTGGTTGACGCTGTCGCGGCTCATCGCGAAGAACTCGCCGCAGGTCAGATGCACCCAGATCTCGCGGGTCGGCCCCTTCGGATTGTCGCGCATGTGGAGATAGCCGGCCCAGCGCTCGGCGGTCACATCGCGGCCGTCGGGCCTCAGATTGCCGGCCTCGCCGCCATAGTGAAACTCGCTTTCTTCGCGCGGCCCGCAGAACGGGCAGGGAAAGAGCTGCATCTTCTTCTAGACCTTCAATGGGCAATGCCGGAGCCGGCGGCCTCGTCGACCAGGCGGCCGCGGGCGAAGCGGTCGAGATCGAAGGGCCGGCTGATGTCGTGATGCCTGCCGGTGGCAAGCAGATGGGCAAGCAGGGTGCCGCCGGCGGGTATCGCCTTGAACCCACCCGTGCCCCAGCCGCAATTGAGGAAAAGCCCGGGCAGCGGCGACTCGCCGATGATGGGCGAGGAATCCGGGACCACGTCGACGATGCCGGCCCATTGCCGCATCATCTTCAACTGGCCGAAGACCGGGAACATGTCGAGCATGCCGGCGATCACGCTTTCCAGCACCGGCAGATTGCCGCGCTGGCCGTATGATGGGATGCGGTCGAGCGCGCCGCCGATCACCAGTTCGCCCTTGTCCGACTGGCTGACATAGACGCCCGTGTCCGGCGAGATCACCACCGTATCGATGATCGGTTTGACCGGTTCGGACACGCAGGCCTGCAGCGCGTAGGAATTGACCGGCAGCCGGAATCCCGCCTTCGCCGCCAGCACCGACGAATGGCCGGCGACCGCCATGCCCGTGCGCTCGGCCCGGATCGCGCCGCGCGAGGTGACGACGCCGCGGCAGCGCCCGTCTTCGATGATGAAGTCGGTGATCTCGCAATTCTGGATGATGTCGACGCCGAGACGACTCGCGGCGCGCGCATAACCCCAGGCGACGGCGTCGTGACGAGCGGTGCCGCCGCTCGGCTGCCAGGTGCCGCCATAGACGGGGAAGCGTGTGTCCGGGCTGAAATTGTAGATCGGCACGACGCGACGCACGTCCTCGATCGAGAACAGCTCGCAATCGATGCCGTTGACCTGGATGGCGTTGACCGACCGTGCGGCGGTTTCCATTGCCGCTTCGCTGTGCGCGAGGGTGAGGATGCCGCGCGCGGAAAACATCACATTGTAGTTCAGGTCCGTCGAAAGCGTCTTGTAGAGGCTGTGGGCCAGCCCGTAGATCGCCGCGCTTTCAGGATAGAAGTAATTGGAGCGCACCACGGTGGTGTTGCGGCCGGTGTTGCCACCGCCGATCCAGCCCTTCTCCAGGAGCGCGACGTTGGTGACGCCATGATTCTTCGCAAGGTAATAGGCGGTGGCGAGACCATGGCCGCCGCCGCCGATGATGATGGCGTCGTAGCGCGGCTTCGGCTCCGGCGAGCGCCAGGCCTTGTCCCAACCGGTCTGGCCGGCGAGGCCTTCCTTGAAGAGCGAAAGCGCCGAATAATGCCTGGTCATACGGCCGGACCTTCGTCGCAGGTCGGAAGCTTTGCCCCGCCGCAAGGGCCTGGCCGCCATGTCTTCAGCTTGAGCTCATACAACCGAAACGCCCCTTGAAATAGCTGCCTTGCCGTTGGTCGCCGAACACTCCCAAGCAGCGCCAAGTGCACATTTAACGCGAATGTACACCTGTGTCCATTCAAAGCGTATGACGCGCTCCAGCGCGTTTCACAGATTTTGGGGTTTTTGGTCCGACAAGCGCCGGCACACTCATTGGAGCAACACCCTTCGACGAGATCATGATCGAGCAATGGCGCGCCGCCTTCGACGGCCCGTTCATGAGCGCGATGGATATCGTGAGGGCGGTGCTGCCTTCAATGCGCGAGAAGAAATGGAGCCGCGTGTGCTGTTCGTGACCTCCATCGCCGCGAAGGAGCCGATCAACCGCTTCGCGCTCTCCAACTCGCTGCGCGCCGGCATCCACCTCCCTACCGTGGAGGCCTATTCGAACGAGTAGGTGAATCCTTCCGGCGACGCGCCGACTGTGACTTTCGCCATCTTCTTGCCTTCGAGCGAGCGGTTGAGCACGCCGCGGCTCAATTCCGGCAGCAGCGTGTTGGTGAGGATGGCGTCGATCATGCGGCCGCCGGATTCGATCTCGGTGCAGCGCGCCTTGACCAGGTCCATCACGCCGTCGCCGATCACCAGCTCGGCGTCGTTGGTGGCCTTGAGCCGCTTGGCGATCTTGCCGAACTGGTGGCGGGCGATCGCCTCGATCATCGCGTCCGACAGCGGATAGTAGGGAATGGTCACGACGCGGCCGAGGAACGCGGCCGGGAAGACCTTCAGCAGCGGGGCGCGCAGCGCAGTGTCGAGATCGTCGATGCCGGTGCGGACCGTGCCGCTCTTCGTGCGGTCCATGATGACGTCGGAACCGACATTCGAGGTGAGCAGGATCAGCGTGTTCTTGAAGTCGATCCGGCGGCCCTCGCTGTCGTCCATCATGCCCTTGTCGAAGACCTGGAAGAAGATCTCGTGCACGTCCGGATGCGCCTTTTCGACCTCGTCGAGCAGGATCACCGAATAGGGTTTCCTGCGCACCGCCTCGGTCAGGATGCCGCCCTTGCCGTAGCCGACATAACCGGGCGGCGCGCCCTTGAGCGTCGAGACGGTGTGTGCTTCCTGGAACTCCGACATGTTGATCGAGATGAGATTCTGCTCGCCGCCGTAAAGCGTCTCGGCGAGCGCCAAAGCGGTTTCGGTCTTGCCGACGCCGGATGGGCCGCACAGCAGGAACACGCCGACCGGCTTTTCCGGCGCGCCGAGGCCGGCGCGGCTGGTCTGCACGCGCCTGGCGATCATCTCCATCGCGTGGTCCTGGCCGACCACGCGCTCGGACAGGGTCGCTGCAAGCTTGAGCGCTTTTTCGGTCTGACTGGAGAGCATCCGTCCCGTCGGGATGCCGGTCCAATCCTGCACCACGGCGGCGATCGCGTTGCGGTCGACCGACGGCAGGATGAGCGGTGTCTCGCCTTGCGCGGCGGCAAGCTCGGCCATCAGTTCGCGCAGCCGCGCGAGGTTAGCGGCGGCTTCATCCGCCGGCTCGGCGGAAGCCGTTTCAGCCTTCGCGGCCTTGGCCGCCTTGGCTTTCGAGGACTTGGCCTTCTTGGCCTCGGCAACCTTGCCGTCGCCAGCCTTGCCCTCGCCAGTCTTGTTCTCGGGGGCCCTTTGCTCGGGCGCCTTTGCCGCGCTCTCCGCGCTCTCCGTCTCCGCGGCGCTGTCCTCGGCCGCCTCGTCGAGCGGAACACCCTCGCCACGCAATTCTGCGCGCAGGTCGAGTATCTCGGCGACCAGCGCCTTTTCCCGGTCCCACCGCGCCTGGGCAGCCGCCAGACTGGTCTCGGTTTCCGCCAGCCCGGCATCGACGCGGGCCTGCCGGTCGGCGACGTCGATGCCGATCGCCGCCTCGCGGCCGATGATGCCGCTCTCGACCTCCAGCGCCTGGCGGCGGCGCAGGATATCCTCGACCTCGGCCGGCGTCGCGTGCTGCGAGACCGCGACGCGAGCGCAGGCGGTGTCGAGCAGGCTGACGGCCTTGTCCGGCAGCTGCCTGGCCGGAATATAACGATGCGACAGCGAGACCGCCGACTCGATCGCCTCGTCCAGGATCTGCACCTTGTGGTGCTGCTCCAGCACGCCGGCGACGCCGCGCAGCATCAGCACGGCCACCGCTTCCGAGGGCTCGTCGATCTTGACCACCTGGAAGCGACGGGTGAGCGCCGGGTCCTTCTCGATGTGCTGCTTGTATTCGGCCCAGGTCGTGGCCGCGATGGTGCGAAGCTCGCCGCGCGCCAAGGCCGGTTTCAACAGATTGGCCGCGTCGCCTGTGCCGGCCGCGCCGCCGGCGCCGATCAACGTATGCGCTTCGTCGATAAACAGGATGATCGGGACCTCGGAGGCCTGGACCTCGTCGATGACGGCCTTCAGCCGCTTCTCGAACTCGCCCTTGACGCTGGCGCCCGCCTGCATCAACCCGACATCGAGCATGCGCACGCTGACGTTCTGCAATGTCGGCGGCACGTCACCCTGGGCGATACGCAGCGCAAATCCCTCGACCGCCGCCGTCTTGCCGACGCCCGCCTCGCCGGTGAGGATCGGGTTGTTTTGCCGGCGTCGCATCAGGATATCGACGATCTGCCTGATCTCCGGATCGCGGCCGACCACGGGATCGATCTTGCCGTCGCGGGCGCGCTGGGTGAGGTCGGTGGCGTATTTCGCAAGCGCCGAATCCCCGCCCGGCCCGCGCTTCATCGGCGTCTCGGCGGCTGCCGTGGCAGGAGGTGAGCCGGCTTCGAGCGAGCCCTCGGCGACATCGGCGAAGCGGGAAATGACGCCGTCCGCGTCGATCTTGTCGAACTCGGCACTGATCTTCGAGACCAGCCCTTCCAGCACCGGCGTCTTGAGGCAGGCAAGCAGGATATGGGCACTGCGCACCTCTTCGACGCCGAACTCCAGCGTCGCCAGGTTCCAGCCTTCCTGGATGGCGTGGAAGATGTGGTCGGAGAATTCCTCCACCGAGGTGGCGCCGTAGGGCAGCTTGTCGATGGCACGGGTCATGTCCGCCGTCAGCCGGCTGACATCCAGCCCGGCATCGGCGACGATCATCTGCACATCCGAGCGCTCGGACAGCACCAGTTGCTGGATGAAATGGACAAGCTCGACATAGGGATTGCCGCGCAGCTTGGCCGTGTCGGCCGCGGCCTTGAAGGCGCGCACCCCCGTGGCGTTGAGCTTGGCGACCAGTTCCTTACGCTTGAAGCTCTGCGATGACCGGCGCTGTTCCATTGAACCTGCTCCCGCAACCTGCCGACCCGTACCCTGCCATATAAGCGGCTGCTTGACAAAGCCGAGCGAGGATAGGGTGTTTTGAATCCATCCGGGCGGCACCGCCCGGTTACACAAGCCTTGCAAACTCGCTGCAACAAACACCGGATTGCCGTCCCGGCTATGCGAGCCATTTCACATACCGGGTCCGGTAATCGCGCAATGGGTTTGGCCCGAAGAGAACGGTCGCGTTTAGCTTCCGTTAGTTTTTGCGCAGGTGCTCAATTGTCGTTGCGTGAGGCCGGTGATAACGTAACGTCACATAGGGTCTCAGGGCCGCTGGCTGGGGGTTGGTGTGATTGATCTCGCACTCTGGCTGAATCCTCTGAACGGTGAGAATCCGTCGGGAGAGGACTTGCGCAACGACCCGGCTTTTCATGAGCTGGAGCGCCTGACCGAACCTCAGCTAAAAGTTGTCCACGACGGCAATGGCAAGCCCACATCGCAATCCAGTCCGGTCGACTGGGCGGCGGTGCTCGAAGAGGCCGAAGAGCTGCGCTCCCGTGGCCGGGACCTGCGCCTGCTGGTCATCGTCACGCGGGCCTTGGCCAGCGAGGACGGGCTGGCCGGCCTCGCCCAGGGCCTGACGCTCATCGCCGGAACCTTCGACCAGCATTGGGAGACGATGCATCCGGCCTTGCGGGCAAACGCGTCGCCGCGCGAGGCCGCCCTGCGCCGCATCAATGCGCTGCTCGATCTCCAGAACGCCCAGAACGGCCTGCTGGCCAGCCTGCGCGGAACCATTTTCTTTTCGCCGCGCCAGGTCGGGCCGATCAGCGGACGCGATCTGGAACAGGGCGCGCTCGACGAGCGCGTCATGCTGCAGGAAGCGGCATCGGGGCTCAACGCCGCCGAAAAGGCGGCATTGGCAAGCGCGCACAACCAGCTGCTGAACCGGGTGCGCGCCGGATGCGCGGCCCAGATCGATCAAGCCGGCGAGGCGATGACGTCGCTTTTGGCCGATGCGCGTGCCGCGATCGCCGCCCTCGACGCGGTGGACGCCGCGCTCAACGCCCGTATCGAAGGCCATGGCGCCACCGTCCCGGAATTGAAGAAGTTCCTGCAGCGTTTGCTGACGACGCTGGAGCGGAATTCCGGTGCCGGCGCCGCGGCGAACGGTGCCGCGAAGCCCGCTCCGCAGGCAGCGGCGGAACCAGCAATGCCCGCCCGCAACGGTCATGGAGCCGAGACGATGGCAAGTGTGGCAAGTCCCGTGGAAGCGAGCGCCGGCCTGCCGGACCGGATCAGCTCGCGCGACGAAGTCGTCAAATGCCTCGACCTCGTCGTCGCCTTCTACGACCGCACCGAACCCTCCAGCCCCATCCCGCATCTCGCCCGGCGCGTGCGCCGGATGGTGCACATGGATTTCGTGGAACTGATGGAAGATCTCGCCCCGTCGGGGCTGAAGGAGTTCCGGCAGCTTGCCGGTGTCCCCGATCCCAAGAAGCCGGCCCAGAAGGATGAAAGGTAGAAAAGCATGCCAGCAGAGAGCAAAGCGAAGGTCATCGAAAGAAACCGCGCGCCGCGCGTGCAGATCGCCTACGACGTCGAAACCTACGGCAGCCCGACGACGATCGAACTGCCGTTCGTGATGGCCGTGATGGCCGATCTTTCGGGCGCCTCGCAAACCAAGGAAGCGTCGAAGTCGGTGCTCGACCGCAACTTCGTCGAAACCGACGCCAACCGCTTCCCGAAGTTCATGGAGGCGATGGGGCCGCGCGTGAAGGCCAGGGTGAAGAACACCCTGCCGCAGGCCGAGGGCCAGGAACGGGACGAAGAGCTCGCCGTCGACCTCACCTTCTCCAAGATGGGCGACTTCGCGCCGGACAAGGTCGCCGAGCAGGTGCCGCAACTGGCCGAGATCCTGAAGATGCGCCGTCAGCTCGAGGAGTTGCTGGGCTTCATGGACGGCCGCGTCGACGCCGAAAAGCGCATCGCGCAGCTTCTGAACAACGAGCCGCTGCTGAGCAAGATCGCCAGCCAGGCGATGGATGACGGCAAGGGCGAGGAGTAAGTCATGGCCGAACAGCAAAAGACCGCAGCCGCCACCGCCGAGGCGGAAGCCATCGATCTCGGCGAATTCAGCGGCCTCCTTGAAAAGGATTTCAAGGTCAAGAAGGACGACAGCGAGAAGCTGCAGCAACTGGTACGCAACCTGGCCTTGGCCGCGCAGTCGCGCTCCGAGACCACAACCATCTCGTCCAACGCGATCAAGTCGATCAAGTCGCTGATCGCCGGCATCGACAAGATGCTGACGACGCAGGTCAACGAGATCCTGCATGCGCCGGAAGTGCGTGAGATGGAAGGCACGTGGCGCGGCCTCTGGTACCTGATCAACAACACCGAGACGGACACCAAGCTGAAGATCCGGGTGATGAACATCTCCAAGGAGCAGCTGGCCGACACGCTGGAAGACTATGAAGGCCAGATGTGGGACCAGAGCCCGATCTTCAAGAAGGTCTACACAGACGAGTATTCGATGCTGGGCGGCGAGCCGATCGGCTGCATCATCGGCGCCTACGAGTTCTCGAACCACCCACGCGACGTCGGCCTGCTGCGCAACATTTCCGGCGTCTGCGCCTCGGCGCACACGCCGTTCATCGC
Source organism: Mesorhizobium humile (assembly GCF_033977215.1). Classification (NCBI taxonomy): domain Bacteria; kingdom Pseudomonadati; phylum Pseudomonadota; class Alphaproteobacteria; order Hyphomicrobiales; family Phyllobacteriaceae; genus Mesorhizobium; species Mesorhizobium humile. Next base: position 35,494 of record NZ_JAVIIV010000023.1, on the reverse strand, counting down.
CGCCGCCTCGCCGCGGCTGTTCCGCATGGACAGCTGGCAGGAACTGCCCAATCCGCAGGACCTGCAGATGATCGTGAACAACCCGGCCTATGCGTCGTGGCAGTCGCTGCGCGAAAGCGAGGACGCCCGCTATATCGGCCTCACCATGCCGCGGGTGCTGGCGCGCCTGCCCTACGGCTCCGAGACCGTTCCGGTGAAGGGCTTCACCTTCGAGGAAGAGGTGGGCGGCGACCACAACAAATATGTCTGGATGAATGCCGCCTTCCCGATGGGCGTGAACATCAACCGCAGCCACAAGCTGTATGGCTGGGGCACGCAGATCCGCGGCGTCGAGAATGGCGGCACGGTGCTCAACTTGCCGGTGCACGCCTTCCCGACCGACGACGGCTCGATCGCGATGAAATGCCCGACCGAGGTCGCCATCGACGACCGGCGCGAGGCGGAACTGGCCAAGCTCGGCCTGATGCCGATCCTGCACCGCAAGAACACCGACCTTGCGGCCTTCATCGGCGCTCACTCGCTGCAGGACGACGAGACGCGCGCCGGGCGCCTGGTCGATCCGGACGCGCAGTCGAACGAGCGGCTGTCCGCCAACCTGCCCTACCTCTTCCCCGTCTCGCGCTTCGCGCACTACCTCAAGGCGATCGCGCGCGACAAGATCGGCTCGTTCAAGGAACGCACCGACATGGAGATCTGGTTGACCGAATGGATCAACCGGTACGTGCTGGCCAATCCAGCCTTTGCCGATGACAAGGCGCGCGCCAAGCGCCCGCTTGCCGCGGCCGAGGTCCAGGTCGACAGCGTCGAAGGGCGGCCAGGTTACTACAATGCCCGTTTCTATCTGCGTCCGCACTACCAGCTGGAAGGCATCAACGCCTCGCTCCGGCTGGTGTCGGAACTGCCGTCGGTGAAGGGCTGAAATTGCAGAAACGTCATCTTGTTTCATTTGAAAGCGGTGGAGAAAGACAATGGCAGTGAAGATCGATGGTTTTTTGAAAGTTCCGGATATCAAGGGGCCCAGCAAGCGCGACGGCCACGAGGACGAGATCGAGGTATACGGCGTCGACTACAAGATGATCGCGCCTTACGATCCCAATTCGCTGTCGCGCCGGGGGCGCGTGTCGATGGGGATGATCAAGTTCACCAAGCACTACGACAAGTCGTCGCCCTATCTGAAGAAGGCCCTGTTTGAGAACAAGGCGCTCGACGAGGTGAAGTTTTCGGCGCGCCGCACCATTGACGGCGAGACCAGCGACTATCTGGTGGTGACGCTCACCGACGCTTCGGTCATGGAATACGACATGCGGCAGGCCCCCGACGAGGCGGACCTGATCGAGGAAGAAGTCAGCTTCGCCTACAAGAAGATCAAGTTCGTCTACAACAAGGACGACGAGATCGAAATGGACGTCTATGTCGGCAAGTGAGGCCAAGCGGCCTGGCGCGAAGGCGCAGCTTGCCGGCAGTTCCCGGGCAAAGCGCGAGGCGGTCCAGCCCTCCCTCTGGGACCGCCTCGTCAACGACTTGCCCGGGCTGACGTCGGAGATCGACGGGCTGCGCCGCCTGCTGGAGGACGAACTCGGCGCCGAACGCGTCGAGGTTCTTCTCGCCGCCAGCGCGCGCGCCATCGATGCCGACGCGGAATTGACGGCCGAGCAGAAGCGACGCCTGCATCGGCTGGTCTTCCAGATCGAGCATCGCACCGAGATCGAAAGCCGGGGCGTGGTGGTTTCGGCACGCGTGCTTCGCGAAGCCGTCCGGCGCGACATCGAGGCATTGTTCAACACCGAGCGTTTTGAATCCGTTCCAATGCTTTCCGACGCCGAGCACGAACAGCCTCTGGACGAATTGCCGCCGCTCGCCGACTTTCCGGAAGTGCGCCGCAGTGTCGTCAATTATGGCGTGCCGTCGTTCTCCGGCCGCTCATCGCGGGATTTCGACCGCGACGCGCTGGCACGCGAGATCCGCGCAGTGCTCGCCACCTTCGAGCCGCGGCTCAAGGAAAGCGCCACGACGGTCAACGTCACGCTCGGCGACAAGACTGTCGGCCTCAAGATCGAGATCGACGCCGTGTTGATCATGACGCCGACGCCCGAACGCATGCGGCTGCGCACCACGATCAATCTCGACAACGGGCTGGCGCGAACCGAATTCCGGGAGACCTGAGATGGATAGGGTCTTCGTGGAGTACTACGAAGAAGAACTGACCCATATCCGGGCGCTGGCCGCGGAATTCGCCGACATGCATCCGGCGGTCGCCCGCAACCTTTCCCTCGACACCGTCCCCTGCCCCGATCCCTATGTCGAACGGCTGCTCGACGGCGTGGCGTTTCTTGCAGCTCGCACGCGGCTCAAGGTCGACGCGGAGCGCTCGCGCTTTTCGCGCGCCGTGCTCGACGTGCTCTATCCGGACCTGGTGACGCCGGCGCCGGCGACCGCGATGGCCGTGCTGAAACCTGGACAGCAGGTGCAGTCGATGATCGCCGGCCACGCCGTCGCGCGCGGCACGCGGCTGGTCTCGGGCCTGCATCCAGGGTTGTCGACGCGCTCGACCTTCACCACCGCGCAAGAGGTCACGCTGTGGCCGATCGGCATCGCTTCGGTCAGCTATTTCCAGGACCGCAGCGCGCTGGCGGCCGCCGGCATCGCCCAGGTCGGCGGCGTGCGCGGCGAAGCGGCATTCCGCATCGCGTTCGCCCGAACCGGAAAAGGCAAGCTCAGCGAATTGTCGCTCGACCGTCTCGACCTCTATTTCGCCGGACGCACCAAGGCGCCGCTCATCTTCGACGCGATCTTCGGCGCCTGTTCGGTCGTCGGCGCACGGGCGGAAGGCAAGACCAATCCGCTCGCGGCGCTGCCCGAGCCCGAAATGATCGGCATCCACGACGACGAAGCGCTGATGCCGCGTACCCGCCCGACCTTCGAGGGATACCGGCTGCTGCGCGAATATTTCATGATCCCCGAGCGCTTCCACTATGTGCGGGTCGCCGGGCTGCAGCCCGTGGTGCGCAAGTGCGATGGGGGATTGGAGATCATCTTCCTGTTCCGGCGTCCAGTGCCGGAACTCGCCGATGTGGCGGTGGCCGATTTCGAGCTGTTCGCAACGCCGATCATCAATCTCTTCGAACGCGAGTGCAACGTCATCGAGATCGATCCGCGCCGGACGCGCCAGGTGCTGCATGCCGATCGCACGCGGGCTCGCGACTTCGAGATATTCCGGGTCACCCGGGTGGAAGACGCCGAGGCGGAAGGCAGCGAGGCGATAATCCCCGAACTGTTCAGCCTGGGACAGAACCGCGGCAGCGGCTGGGTCTATTCGACGGAGCGGCGCCCGCGCCGGGCCACGGAGGATGAGCGGCGCGACGGCCTGACCCGCACCTCCTATACGGGCGACGACGTCTTTCTCGCTGTCTCGCGGCCGGCCGGCAGCCAGCCCAACCGGCCGCTCAAGCGGCTCGACATCATGGCGCTCTGCACCAACCGCGACCTGCCGATCCTGGACGACACGCCAGCGCTGACGCTGGAGACCGCCGATCCCGTGGAAGCGGTGCGGTTGCTCGGCGCGCTGCGGCCGCCGCAGCCGGCGATCCCGGCTGCGCTGCCGGCCGGCGCCGAAGGCGAATCCCGTGCCGACAACCTCGCCTGGCGGCTGGTGGCGCAGCTCTCGCTCAATTTCCTGAGCCTGGCCAAGGAAGGCCGCGGCGTCGATCCGCTGCATGCCTTGCTCGACCTCTACGCCGATCGCGGCGATCCAAGCGTTGCCCGCAACGTGCACTCGATCACCCGCATCGACTCGCGCCCGGTGATCGAGCGGCTCAAGATCGACGGGCCGATGTGTTTCGGACGCGGCACAGAGGTGACGCTGCATGTCGACCAGTCGGTGCTGGCGGGGCAAAGCACGCTGCTGCTTTCGGCCCTGCTTGCGCGGCTGTTCGCCCGCCATGCCGGGATAAATGGTTTCGTGCGGACGCGTACGCGGCTGCTGCAGAAGCAGGAGGATGTGCCATGGCCGATGACGCCCGGCAATCGCTACCTGATCTAGCGCAGCCGGCCCCAAACGAAGCCGAGGCGCTTTCGGAAGGGTACGACTTCTTCGAGTTGCTGCGCCGCCTGGAGCAGCGGCGCGGGCTGTTCGGCCATTCCGGAACCGCTGACCGTGAGCCGGCAAGGATCGGCCAGCATGTGCGCCTGAGTTTTTCGGCCAGGGACGTGGTCAAATTCCAAGACGCCAGGGACAAGGCTCCGGCGCGGGTGACCGTCGCCAATCTCGGCCTGCTCGGGCCGGAAGGGCCGATGCCGCTGCATCTGACGCGCTGGGTGCTCGACCGGCTCTCGCAGCGCTGGTTCACCGGCGCCGACGCCGAGCAGACCAGCGATACGACCTTCGTCGACTTCGTCAACATCCTGCAGCATCGCATGATCGCGCTCTATTACCGCGCATGGGCGGATGCGCATCCGGCGGTGCAGGTCGAACGTTCGGTCGGCGGACGCGTACGCGCCATGCTGGAAGCCATGGCCGGGATCGGCCTTCCCGGCACGCAGGATCCGGAGCTCGACACGGTGCGGCTGCGCCAGGCCGCATCGCTGGCCAACCAGGTCGACGGCGCCGAGCGGCTGACGCTGTTTCTCGCCACCGCCTTCAAGGTGCCGGTGCAGATCAAGGAATTCGTCGCCGCCTGGATCACGATCCCCATGGCGCTGCAGAGCCGCATCGGCAAGGCCTATGCGTCGCTCGGCGGCGGCGCGACGATCGGGCCGCGCGTCTTCAGCCGCCAGAGCCGGATCGAGCTGCGCGTCGGACCGCTCAGCCTCGACGACTTCAAGTCCTTCCTGCCGGGCGAACGGCGCTTAGCCCTGTTCAAGAAGGCGGTGCGCGACATGATCGGCGAAGCGCTCGACGTCGATCTCAGGATCGTGCTCGCGCGCGACGCGGTGCCTGCGCCGAAGATGGGGACCATCCAGCTCGGCCGAACCTCCTGGCTTTCACGCCCCGCCGAAAAGGGCGACGCCGACGATCTCAGGCTGCGCACTATCGTCGGCTGGCGGCCGGAAATGGCGGAGGCAGCCGCATGAGCCTGCTTCTGACCCTGGAACAAGGCCCGCGCTCGCAGGTGGTCAGGCAAGCCCGGCTGGACGAGGGCGAGCTGGTGATCGGCCGCAGCGCCGATGCCGGCTGGCAGATCGACGATCCGGACATGTTCGTCTCGCGGGCGCACTGCAAGATCAGCGGCGGCCGCGACGGCTATTACGTCACTGACACGTCGAGCAGCGGATTGTTCATCGACGATTCCGAGAACCCTCTCGGCACCGGCAGGTCGGCACGACTGCAAAGCGGCATGCGGCTGCGCCTGGGCGACTATGTGTTGCATGTCGAGGTCCAACCCAGCGCCGGCCATACGTCGATCGGCCAGGCGCCGATCGCCAACGCCGCACCGGCATGGTCGCCGCCGCAATCGCGCACGCCTCCCAGCATCGGCGGCGACGATTTCTTCTCGGCGAAGGTCGAGGAAGAGCCGCAGCGACCGCGCCCGGCCGGCCTGCCCAATCCGTTCGAACAGCCTGTGCCCGGAGCTTACGACCGCGCCTCGAGCCAGCGCAGCTCGCCCGCCTTCGACGACCCGTTCAGCCTCGATCCGGTGGCGACGCCGGCCTCGGGCGACGAGCCCGCCGCCGGCCGGTCGGATCCGTTCGGCTTCGGCGAGATGCCATCGCGCAACGATACGCCCGAGCTTGCGCCGAAACCGTCCGGCTTCGACGATTTCAGCTTCGGACCAGCAGCGACGCCCGCTGCCGGCAACAGCGCCAATGCAGCCGGCCGCGACGAGCGGCCCGCCGAGAAGTCGAAGGCCACCCGCCCATGGGAGGTGCCGGCGCAGGTGGCCGCCCCCCCTGCCCCGCCGTCTCGCTCTGTCGGCGCGCCAAGGCCATCTCGTTCGACGCAACCGGCGCCGAACGACACGGCGCTGCGCGCCGCGTTCCTGCGCGGCATGGGCGTCGAGGAGGCCGATTTCCCGGGACGCGACGCGATAGCCGAAATGGAAAAGTTCGGGCGTGAATACCGGCTGATGCTCGATGGCCTGATGCAGCTTTTGCGCAAGCGCGCCGAGGAGAAGGGCAGCGCGCGCGTCGCCCAGACCATGGTCGGCGCCTCCGAGGTCAACCCGCTCAAATTCCTGCCGACGGTCGAGGATGTCATCGTCACCATCATCGCGGAGCGCAGTCCAGGCTTCCTTTCCGGCGAGGCGGCGATCGGCGACGCGGTCAAGGACTTGGCGCAGCATCACGTGCGCGCCTGGCGCGGCGTGCAGGCGGCATTGCGGCGCATGATCGACCGTTTCGATCCAGCCGTCATCGAGGAAGAACTCAAGTCCAATTCGGCGATCGGCAATCTGCTGTTCGGCGGACGCAATGCCAAGCTGTGGGAGCTTTACCAGAAACGCCATCGCGACATCGCCCAGAGCGCGGAATCGAGCTTCCTGGGCGAGATCGGCGCAGACTTCAGGGATGCATATGAAGAGGAGTAGGGACATGATCGACAGACGCGAATTCATCATTGCCATCGGCGCCACGGGGCTGCTTGCGGCTTGCCAGAGCGGCCCGCCGAAACCATCGGTCATCTCGGTCAACGTGACCGGCGGCGCCGGCATGAATCCGGGACCGGGCGGCGGCGACCGGCCGGTGACGGTGCTGGTGATGCGGCTTGCCAGTACCGGCAAGTTCAACTCGGCCGATTATTTCGCGTTGCAGGGGGGCGCCAGCGCGGCGCTCGGGGCCGACCTGATCGGCATGGACACGATCTCGGTGGCGCCGGGCAAGACCGCGGCCAAGACCATCACGGTCGAACCGAATGCGACGGCGCTCGGCTTCGTCGCGTTGATCCGCGAACCCGGCGGACGCAACTGGCGCACGACCAAGTCGGTTTCGCCGGGGTCGAAGTTCACCATCAATGTCGGCCTCGGCAAGGGCGGCATTTCCGCCTGACGGCGAGACAACCACGGCAGTGCAGAGAGTGGCAGCATGAGCGACGCAAACAGGGTGCTGTGGTCGGAGGGCCTGTTTCTCAGGACCCAGCATTTCCAGCAGCAGGACCGGTTCTTCGAAGGCATGGTGCGCGGCGCCTTGCAGGCCGGCCAACTCCATACGTTCGGCTTCCAGCAGCTGACGCTCGACCAGTCGCTGCTCGATGCCGGCCAGGTGTCGATCGTGTCCGCCCGGGGCATCTTCCCGGACGGCACGCCCTTCTCCATCCCGGAGCTGATGGATGCGCCCAAGCCGTTGCCGGTCACCGCCGACACCGGCGCCGGGTCGGTGCTGGTGGCGCTGCCGCTCGAGCCGCCCGGCGGCGTCGGGTTCGATCCGGCGCATGCCGCATCGACGGGCGCGCGCTACCACGGCAAGATCGTCCCGGTGCGCGATGCCGTGCAGGGCGGCGCCGATCCGGAGGACATCGAGCTCGCCCGGCCGCAAGCGGTGCTGCTGGCGCCCGGCAAATCGGTCGGCGGCTACACTGCGCTGCCGGTCGCCGACATCAAAGGCGTGCGCGCCGATGGCGGCGTCTCGCTCGACCCGACCTTCCTGCCGCCGACGCTGATCACCGGCGCCGTCCACTGGTACCGGCAATTGCTGCAGGAGGTCGTCACCGGCCTCGACCAGATCGCCGAGGCGCATGGCAAGATGGTGATGGGCGGGGCTGGCCGCAGCGTCGAGGACCTCTTGATGCTGCACCTCGCCAACGCCGCGCGGCCACGCCTTGCCCATATGCTCGCGCAGGACGTCTTCCATCCGGCCGAGCTCTATCTCGAACTTGCCGGCCTCGCCGGCGAGATGGCGACCTACGGCTCGAGCTCCAGGCGGCTCGGCGAATTGCCGGCCTACGACCACATGGCGCCCGGCCCCGCCTATATGGCGCTGGCGGACGCCTTGCGTTCGCTCATCCTCAGCCTGCGCTATATCGAGCCGAAGTCGCGCGCGCTGCCGGTCATGCGGCACGCGACCAATGTCTGGAAGGTGCGCATCGACAACCCGAAGCTCCTGGTCGCCAGCCGCATCGTCATCCGCGTCGGCTCCGAGCTTTCGGAGGATGCGCTGCGCAAGATCTTCGTCAACCAGGCGACGGTCGGCTCGGCAGACCAGTTCGAAGGCCTGTGGAAGTCGCGCCTGCCGGGCATACCGCTGAAACCGCTGCATTCGCAGCCGCGCGAGATTCCTTATGACGGCGACCGGCTGTGCCTCGAGCTCGACCAGAAGAGCGAGCATTGGGCCTCGCTGCTCGACGCCCCCGGCTTCGTCATCGGCGTTTCCGGCGTGCTGCCGAGCGAGCCGCAGGTCGACTGCTATTCGGTGAACAGGTGAGGCCATGAGCCGGGATGATCCTTTCGGACTGTCGGAGGATCGCGAGCGCACCCGCATCCGGCTGACCGGTGCCGCGCCCCGGCCGATGGCGCCGCTGGCGCCGGGAGCGCCGGTCAAGCGGGCGCGCGCCCATCCCAACACGCTCATCAACATCTTCGCGCCGCTGCTTGAATTCGCGCCGGAGCTCGAAAGCGCGCTCGCGCCGGAGAACCCGGAGGTGATGCGCACGCGCCTGCTCGACGAGCTGGTGCGGGCGCGCGACGCCTCCGTCGCCGCGGGCTCCTCGCTGGAACGCGCCGACCAGGCCGCATGGGCGGTAGCGGCGCTGCTCGACGATCTCGCGCTCAACACGCCATGGGGCGGCGCCAGCGCCTGGCCGCGCCAGCCGCTGGTGGTGATGCTGCGCGGCGACGTCGATGCCGGCACCCAGTTCTTCACCCGCCTTGACGAGCTGGAGCGGCATCCCAACCGCGACCGCGAAATGCTGGAGCTGCAGTATTACTGCCTGGCGCTCGGCTTCCGCGGCAAGTACCGCGTGCCCGGCCGCGCCGGCGACCGTTCGCTCAATGCCGTGCGCGTGGCGGCGGCGCGCTTCCTGCGCAATGCGGATGCCGAGGACGCCCCGCTGTCGCCGAACTGGAAAGGCGTGATCGCCTCCGACGAGCCGCAGCGTTTCATCGTTCCGATCTGGGTGATGGCGCTGGCCGCAATTGTCGTCGCCGCGGCTGCCTATATCGGCCTGTCGATGGGCCTGAGCAGCCAGGCGGTCGAGCTCTCCGCGCTGGTGCGCACGCTGCCGCCTGCCTCGCGCGGCGACGTTACCCGCGCCGCGCCCAAGCAGGATGCGCCCGAGCCCGAGGCGCCGCAGCCGGTCGATTTCGCGCTGCTGCCGGAATTCAAGGCCGCGGCGCCGGACGAGCTGAAAGCTGCGCTCAGCGGCACCGAGAGCGTCTCGCTGGCCAAGCTGATCATCCAGTCCTCCAACCCCGAGCTGTTCCAGTCTGCGCGGCCGACGCTGACTGAAGGCTACGAGCCGCTGATCGCGTCGATCGCCAAGGTCATCCTGGACAACAAGGAGCTGATCGGAAAAATCACCGTCGTCGGCCATACCGACAATGTGCGCCTGCAAAAGTCCAATCCGTTTGCCAGCAACCAACGTCTGTCGGAAGCCCGCGCCGAAACCATAGCCAAGCTTCTGGTGCAGGCGGGCGTGCCGCAGGAGAGCATCTCGTCCGAGGGCCGCGCCGAAACCGATCCGGTGGCCGACAACTCGACACGCGAGGGCCGCGCGCTCAACCGGCGCGTCGAGGTCCTGGTCGAGAAGAGGCTCTGAGATGTTCATCCTGCGCTTCCTCTGGGCCGTCATCACCTCGCGTTTCCTGTGGACGCTGATCGGCATCGCGCTGCTTTCGCTGCTGATCTGGGTGTTCGGCCCGATCGTGCAGGTCGGTCCCTACGCGCCGTTCGAATCCGACAATGTGCGCATCGCCATCATCGCCGGGCTGATCATCCTTTGGCTGATCTGGCTGATCGTCGCGCAGCGCCGCGCGATCCGCGCCAACCGCATGTTCGTCGCCGAGATTGCGGCGCCCGTCGCCGAGAAGCAGCTCACGCCCGGCGAGGAGAGCGTCGCGGCGGTCGGAGCGAAGTTCGGCGAGGTGATGGCCGAGCTCAAGCGCCGCAAGCTCGGCGGCCGCAAATTCCTGCGCGAAATGCCCTGGTATGTGATCGTCGGGCCGCCGGCGACCGGCAAGACCACGGCGCTGCGCCAGTCAGGGCTCAATTTCCCGATCGACCTCACCGACGATCTGCAGGGCGTCGGCGGCACGCGCAATTGCGATTGGTTCTTTTCCGAGAACGCGGTGCTGATCGACACCGCCGGCCGCTACGTTCAGCAGGAAAGCCAGCCGGATGTCGACGCGGCGGAGTGGTTGGGCTTCCTCGATCTTTTGAAGAAGCACCGGGGCCGACGCGCGCTCAACGGCGTCATCGTCGCGCTGTCGATCGACACGCTCTCGGAGGGCGACGAGGCGATCAAGGCGCATGGCAGAAAAATCCGCCGCCGGCTGGCGGAGTTGAACGATCGGCTCGAGATCCGCCTGCCCGTCTACCTGATGCTGACCAAGGCCGACCTGATCAAAGGCTTCGAGGCCTTCTTCGGCGGCTTGTCGACGGCGGCGCGCGAGCAGGTGTGGGGAACCACGTTCCCGCTCGATGCCCGCGTCAACGCCGGCACGATCCAGACCGAGCTTGCCAGGCTGGCCGCCGAGCTTGAGCGGCGGCTGGTGCCGCGGCTCGAAGACGAGGACAAACTCGGCCAGCGCGCCGATATCTTCCGTTTCCCGGCGCAACTGGCAAGCCTCTCCGAGCCGATCCAGGTGCTGGTCGAGGCGATGTTCGGCGAAAGCCGCTACGAGGAGGCCGCCTGGCTGCGCGGCCTCTATCTGACCTCGGCGACGCAGGAAGGCGCGCCGATCGACCGGCTGACCGCCGCCCTTTCCTCGTCCTTCGGATTGCCGCCGCGCCGCGCCATGCCGGCGGCGCGCGTCGAGAAGCGCAGCTTCTTCCTCAGGAACCTGCTCACCGAAGTGATCTTCAAGGAAGCCGGCCTCGGCACATTCGATCCGCTGGCGCAAAGGCGCCGCGCATGGATCTGGCGCGGGGCCGCCGCCACCTGCGCGCTCGCCGCCCTGCTCGCCGGCGGACTGTTCACCTGGTCCTATCTCGACAACCGCAATGCGATCACCGAACAGGCCGGCCAGTTCGAGGCGCTGCAGCAACCGCTAACGGATGTCGCGGCGATGCCGGCCGCGGTCGAGCAGCCGACCATGGACGGGGCGCTGGCGGCGATGGACGCGGTGGCGACGGCCCGCACCGCGCCGCCGGACGCGATCCATAATCTGCTCGGCCCGACCGCCTCGGCAGAGCTGGTGCGCGCGCAGACAGACACCTACGACCACGCGCTGCGCAACGTCCTGGAGCCGCATATGGTCGCGCTGCTGGAGGCCACGATGTGGCGGCAGATCCGCGATCCGGATTTCATGCTCGGCGCGCTGAAGACCTACCGGATGATGACCGGCCTGTCGCAGATGGACACCGATTTCGTCCAGAACTGGTGGGTGAACAGCCTGCCGCAATTCGCGCCGGCCGCGCCCTTTCCGACCCCGGATGCCGAAGAGCACCAACTTGCCGCGATCCGCCGCATGGCTGTCGACGACAGCTACATCGCGCCTGACAAGGAACTGGTCGCCGAGGCGCTGAAGACGGTGTGCACCATCTCGCTGCCGGAGCGGGCCTACAAGCAGCTTCTGGCCGACCCGGAAGTGGCGGCGGTCAAGGAATGGGTGCCGGCCAATTTCGCCGGACCGAACGGCGCGAAGGTGTTCGCGCGCCGTTCCGACAAGACGCTGCGCGTCGGCGTTCCGGGCCCCTATACCTATGCCGGCTTCCACGATGCGATCCTCGACCGGGTCGAGGATGTCGCGGGACAGGCGGCGCTCGATCGCGCCGTGTTTGCCGGCGGCTGCTCGGAGAATTCGGAGACGTCTGTCTCGGCGCTGTCGGAAGACATCCTGAAGCTCTACTATGACGACTATATCGCGCAGTGGGATAGCTTCCTGCGCGACATGCGGCTGGCGCCGCTGACCGATCTCAATGTCGCCAGCGAGAATCTCAAGGATCTCTCCAGCGCCGACTCCGCATTGAAGCGCCTGCTGACCGCGGTCGTGCAGGAGACCGATCTGACCCGCTCCGACGATGCGGCGGCGAACGACAAGAACGCCGCCAACACCGGCTCGAAGCTGCTCAGCAAGCTCGGTAAACTCGGCAAGGTGGTAAAGACCGGCGCAAAGCTCCTGCCACGCGCGGGCTCGGCCGATCAGGTCGACATGACCGGCAGCCTGGTGGCCGAGCATTTCAAGCCGCTCAAGGGCACGATCGCCCAGGTCGACGGCCAGCCGCCGGCGCTCGACGCCGCCGTCGTGGCGCTGACGGCGCTGTCCAACGTGCTGCAGACGGTCACCGCCAACCCCAATCCGCAGGACGCCATCAAGAAGCAGGGCGGGCTTGCCGAACTGACTGGCGCGGTCGCGAGACAAGCGCAGATCCTGCCTTCGCCGATCAACGACTGGCTGGGCGGCATTGCCGGCGACACGAGCGGCCTGTCGCAAAAAGCCGTCACCAATGAGCTCAACGCCATCTGGCGCGCCGATATCCTGCCGTTCTGCCAGGCTGCGCTCAACAACCGCTATCCGTTCAGCCCGGACAGCGCGGTCGACGTCAACGTGCGCGATTTCCAGCGCCTGTTCGGGCCGACCGGCCTGATCGACGCCTTCACCAACGACCATTTGATCAACTATGTCGACACCGCCAGCGAGCCATGGAAATGGCGCGCCGATTTCGGCCTCGATCCTGCAGCGCTCGCGGCCTTCGAGCAGGCGCGCCATATCCGCGACGATCTCTTCCCCGGCGGCACCGGTCCGGTGATGAATTTCACCCTGGAGCCAAAGGACCTGTCGCCCAACGTGGCTCGCATGACGCTCAACCTCGATGGCCAGACCATGGAATACTACAACAACGCGACCAGGCCGCAGCCGATGACATGGCCGGGCAAGGACGGCACCGGCGTGATCTCGCTGGCCTTCCAGCCGGTCGACGGCTCGCCCGAAGTGATGCTCAACGAGACCGGCAGCTGGGCGTGGCTGAGAATGCTGCGCGGCGGCCGCTTCAACGCGACCAAGCTCACCGACGTCTACAGCCTGCGGCTCGGCACCAAGGGGATGTGGGCCGATTTCGAGCTCAAGGCGGCCAGCGTCGAGAACCCCTATACGCTTGAAATGTTCAAGAAGTTCACATGTCCGCCGCAGATCTGATCCTGCCCGGCTTCTACGGCAAGATGCCGGCCGCCGGCGATTTCGTGACGCGCCGGCTGCCGGGCGATTTCGTGCGCGTGTGGGACCGCTGGCTGGCGCAGCACATCGTGCCGCTGTTCGGGCTCGAAGCGTGGCCGACAAGCACGGCGCTGCGCTTCCTCAGTGGCCCTGGTGCCTTCGGCGGCTCGGCGGGCATCGTGCTGCAAAGCGCCGACAGGGTCGGTCGGCAATTTCCATTGAGCGTCGTCGCAAGGCTCCCGGAGGCGCCCCTCAAGCTGGCCTATGCGGACGCGTGGTTCGAAGGGGTCGAGAATGCGGCGCTTGCCGCGCAACGCGGAGAGTTGACGCCCGACCAACTCGACGCAGCGCTGGGCGTGCTGCCGGTTCCGCTTGTCGATGGCGAGGGCGATGTCATCGACGGGCTGGCGGCGTGGACGGGGCATACGGATATTTTCGACATTGATCCGCAGGCACCGCAGCCGACGCTCGAGCGGATTTTTGCCGCAAGCTGGGAGACCAGCTGATGTGGCAGGTCGAGAACGATACGCCGTTTATGGCAAGCGGGATCTGGACCCGAGGTCGGGACGGAGGCGAGGTCTGGATGGTCGCCGTAAGATGCAGCCTTCGCATCAATCCGGATGGGACAACGGCTGTCGCCGATGAACAAGAGCCCCCGGTCGTGGCCCCCAAATTCGGCAGCGGGCCGGGCGCCGGCAGTCTGGTGTACGATTCCGATTTCTACCTGACGAAACCGACGACCGACGTGCTGCTGCGCGGCCATGCCTACGCCGCTGAGGGCAAACCGGCGACGTCCGTGGACGTGAGTTTGAGAATAGGTGACCTGCAAAAATCTCTCCGAGTCACCGGGGATCGCGTCTACCAGCACTCAGTCTCCGGTGTCAGTGTCGGATCGCCGCAGCCTTTCATGCGCATGCCGCTGGTCTACGAGCGCGCGTATGGCGGGCGCGAGCCCGATCCGGTCAAGGATCCGGCGCGGCCCCACTTCGACCAATACAACCCAGTCGGGACCGGACTGGTGCCCGTGCCCGGCAAGATCGCTCCGAATATCGAAACCTTGGGCTCTAACGGCGGCAGCAAGGCGGCCGGTTTCGGACCGATCCCCGCGCATTGGCGCCAGCGTGTCCAACATGCCGGGACCTATGATGAAGCCTGGCAGAAAAATCGGTTCCCGCTCTATCCGTTCGACTTGGATGACCGCTTCTTTCTTTGCTCTCCCGAGGACCAGCGGCCGAAACATTTCTTCCGGGGGGGAGAGCCTGTGGAATTGCTGAACCTGACGCCGACCGGGCGCATGGCATTTCTTTTACCTCGCCTCGCCTTCCGGTTTGAGACGGACATCAAGGGCAAACCACGCATTACGCACCGGGGGACCCTGCACACCGTCGTAATCGAGCCTGACGTGCCGCGGGTGGTGCTGGTCTGGCGAACGTCGTTGCCGGCGCATGCCGATGTGCAGCGGCTGGACCGGACGCGCGTGAGCCTGTTGTCGGTGACGAACGCACACCCACGCTCGGTCCCGTCCGGGATCGATGAGGCTTGGCGCGATCCTGATGAAGAAGGTGGTTAAGGGCGATGAGAGTGGCGCTTATCGGATCAGGAGCCCGAACGGCCGTTGGCATGACAGCGGCGGCGACAGCGGCCGCGGTGCGTGCCGGTATCGCCGGTTTCGGCGAACATCCTTTCGTGGTGGACACTGCCGGCAAGAGCATGATCGTGGCCCTGGCGCCATACCTCGACATAGATGTGAGGGGAGCGGCCCGGTTAGCGGAACTGGCGGCGCCCGCCGCAGTAGAGGCCGTCGGACCTTCATCAGCGCCTTGGTCCGGCGAACTGCCGGTCTCCCTGTTCGTCGGCTTGCCGTCTGCCCGGCCGGGCCGCGCAAGCGACGTTGCGACCATCGTCGTTGACCGGCTGCGCGAGGAACTGGCTCCTCTGTGCCGCATCGAAAAAACCATCGTCATCGAATCCGGGCACGCTGCCGGAACGATGGCGATCGAAAGGGCGTGGCAGGCGGTGCGGTCGGGCGCCTGCGAGTTCGCGCTGGCAGGTGGCGTCGATTCCTATCTGGAGCCGGAAACGTTGGAATGGCTGGAAGAAAGCGATCAGGTTCACTCGGCCGGGGCGGAGAACAATCCCTATGGTTTCATCCCCGGTGAGGCCGCCGGGTTTGTTTTGCTGACGACCACAGCCGCGGCGCAAAGGTATCAACTCTCAGCGGCGCTAGAGCTCATGTCGGTTGCCATCGCTCGCGAAACCAACCTGATCAAGACCGATACCGTGTGCACCGGCGAAGGCCTGCTGGCGATGTTTCGAAACCTGGCCGGCGACCCGCCCGCAATTAAGGTAGACCATCTGTATTGCGACATGAACGGCGAGCCTTACCGTGCTGACGAGTTTGGCTTTGCGAGCATCCGCGCGGCCGAGCTGTTCCGCGCGCCCGACGCCTTTACGGCGCCCGCAGATTGCTGGGGCGACGTGGGCGCGGCTTCCGGTCCACTACTGCTCATGCTGGCCGAGGCGGCTACCAGGAAACGTTATGCCGAGGGACCTGTCCTGGCGGCATTCACGAGTTCGGAGTCGGGCGAACGCTGCGGGTTCCTCGTCCACGACCGCACGGAGGCGCGGACGCACTGATGTCGGTAACCGTCAAGATCAACGGCACGATGAACGGAATCGTTCACAAGGGCAGCTCCGACTTCGCGATGAGCACGGCTCCCGACGTGTGCAAGACACCCAGCCCCGGCGGACCTGTGCCCATCCCGTATCCCGTCATCATTTCGAACGCCAGCGACTTGGCCAATGGCACCACGACCGTCACGGCGGACGGGAACTCCTGCGCCATCAAGGGCTCTGAACTCAGCCGCTGCTCGGGCGATGAGGCTGGAACCGCGGGCGGTGTCGTGTCGAGCACCTTTATGAAGGAGGCGACATGGATCACGTATTCCTTCGATGTGAAGATGGATGGGGCGAACGTGTGCCGGTTCAGCGACAAGCTGAAGATGAACCACGGCAACACGATCTGCATGGCGGGCATTATCCCCGACGTGTGTAAGGCCGGCAGCAATCCGCTGATTATCAAATGCTCCGACTACAAAGAGGAACGGAACAAAGAGAAGCGTGAATGCGACATAAAGTGCATGTGCGCCAAATGTCTGGCGATGAACAAGCAAGGCGATTTTCGGCGTCAGGCCTCGCACGCGCCGCGGTCGGGCGGGCGAAAAAGCTTGCGCAAGCTCGGCAACGCGGGGGCCAACGCCTACCGCAAGGCGCTGACCGACCAGCTCCCCCCCAAAGGCACCGCCAAGCCCGATGACATCAAAGACAACTTCGTCCACAAATGCGCGCATGACAGATGGAAGGATCAGGGAGCCAAACCCAACCTGCCGGGGATGAGCCCTGATCACATGAAGGAAATCCAGGTGGGCGGTGCGACCAAGGACTTCGCGAACCTTAGGATGATGCCGTCCAAACCGAACGAATGGATTGGTTCGAAGATGAGGGCCTTCAAGACCACCGATTTTACCTACGCGAACGGGAAAAAGGTCAAGGCACACACGGGCGTCACGCTCGATTGCTGCAAATAGATGGATGGGAACGATGGCCAAGGATATCCGTGCACGGCTACAGGCTCTGGTCTCGAAACTATATCAGGCCCGGGAAGAGTTCTACCAGGTGGCGTTCGGTCAGTCCGCCGACCAGGTCCTCGGGCCGCCTGCCTCTGAGCAACAGCTACAGGCCTTCGAACGCAGCCTTGGTTACGCGTTGCCTCCAAGCTATCGCGAGATGCTGCTGCTGCACGATGGCTGGGTAGCCCTGGAGGACGAAGCCGACCTCTTGTCCCTGGCGCAGCGCCGTGAGGAGGAAATTCGTGACCGCGTCAAAAGCTTCAAGAAAATGATGCGCGAGGGAGAAGACCCCTACAATCCGGATAATCTGCTGATCGTCGGCGGCGCGGATACCACCTTTGTCGTTTACCTCGACATCGACGCCCGCCGGGCCGACGGCGAAATGGACGTCGTGGAATACACCTACGAAGAAGGAGAATTGGCCCGACATAAGGATATGGCTGCATATCTCAAGAGCAATTACGACGAGGTGCGCGCGTGGATCAAGGACGAGATGGGGGCGGACGCCGGTCCGGACCCTAAAGAGTAACCAGGGATTCCAGATGACTTCTCCCGCACTCCTGACACTGCCCTCCCCCGGAGATCTCGACTCTCCCCTGCTGGAGATCGGGCTCGACCTCACTATCTATGCAGAACGCCTATCGGTACCTGAATGGGAAGCGGTTCTCGATATCTACCGAAAATACGCGCCGGCAGACGTCTGGACGAAGGTTAAGGCTTCACCGGATATCGGCTTCAACAGGCTGCCGGCCGGCGACTATATCAATGCTCCGCTTTCGGATGACGCAACATTTCCGTTCCTGCACCGTATCCGTCATCGGACCATCCGAGGATGGCGCACGGAATTTCGCATCTGGGACGGCAAGCTCTCGCAAGGCTGGAGCGCCTGCATATACCGCCTCGCGCATCAGGCCAACGAGCCGGAGCACGCCTTCTACCGGTTTCTCTTTCCCTGGGACACGGCACCGGCTCTGGTGGCAAGCCTAGCCAACGAATTGGGAAAACACATCCAATATCTGTCCGGCCATGCCGGATTTTGTCACCTGTACGATCCCTACTTCAAGACAGCCGCTTTCGCCCAGATTTTCCCGTGGGCGAAACGCTACTGGGCTGTCGATGTCGAGGATTTGAACGCGGCCTTGCCGTTCATGCACAATGGCATGAAGGCAATTTCCTGGCTCACCTTCATCGGCGCCAAGTTCCTGGCCGATCCAAAACTCGCGCCCCAGCGACAGTCGTTGAAGACGATACCCGGCGCGGTGCTCAAGCCCTGCGGGTCCGGCGCACTGCTTCAGCTCGGGGAGAAACCCATCCTGGGCGACCGACACCGCCGGGAGCCTGAACTGGCCTCCTATTTCGCGGCCGGGTCTCTCCTCGATCCAGTATTGCTGACGGACATCACCGAATTCGAAGGACCGTTCGCCGAGAGGGCCTGCACGGTGGACTGGATCCATCGATTTGCCGCGCCGAAGGCCTGGACGTCCGCATAAACCTCGTGACCGTGCCCGGTTCAGTCAGCCAAGCAGGGCAGCCGCCCTTCCCCAGGCCTCCACCTTGTCGGCCACGGGCAAATTCGGACCGAAATCTCCGAAATGGGCTTCGAATGCCTGGCCGATTTCCGCTGGGTCGAGCGTGAAGAGATCCGCGTTGCGCGCCTCCGGAAAAAGCTCGAGCAACGCGCCGCCCGCCGCCACGGCGAGCGCCGGATCGCGCATCTGGTGAATAAGCCAGTTCAGGATCGTGCGGTCACCCAGCATGCCGGCCCCGCGCACGGCAAGCGACGCGGTGTCGGGCGACTTCAGCAACCCGCCCATCCAGGCCCGGACATCCTTGTCCGGCCCGATCTTCACAATGGTGCGCAAGGCAATCAGCGCGTCGGGTCCGTTCGCCAGGACCTGCTTGTGCAGTTCGGGCTTTGCCAGAGCGGCGTGACCGAGTTCGTTCAGCGCCAGGGCGCTGGAAAGGCGCACCGCCTCGTGTTGCGATTCCAGGGCGGCAGCGATCTCGCGCACCAGGTCGGCGCGCCTCACCTTGCCGGCAAGGCGCAGGCTTGTTGCGCGCACGCGCATATCAGGATCGCGGACAAGGCGGACGAGGAGGTCCTTGGGATCCACGCCGTGCTCCAGGCATGCGGCAACCGCGAGATAACGCTTGAACCCATCCTCGGAAGCGATCCAGTTGCGCACCAGCGGTCCGATCGCCTTAGCGTCATGCCATCCAAGCGCGCCGACCAGCCCATGCACTTCGTCGTCCCGCGTGCGGCCCAGTTCCACGGCTTCGAGAATACGTCGCCCATCCGTCTGTTCTATTGCCGTCCAGCCATAGAGGAACAGTTCGCCCCTCTCGGGAAAGTCATCATAGGCGGCGATGATGAATGGCCAGGCGGCAGCTCCGGCAACGCGCACACCGTCCAGATTGGCCTCCAATCGCCGGTCGATACCCGCGATAGCTTTCTCGTCCGGCGGCTTCTGCGCCGCCAGCATGTCGCGCTGCGCCCAGAGGAATGCGGCCTGCTCGACGTGCTGGCGTACGATGTCGGGGACGATCTGCTCTTGCGCCGCGATAGGCGGCCGGTTCAATTTCACCGCGCCCGCCATCTGATCGTCAATTCAGGCTGATCGACCCGCCGCGCATGCGGTTGGTCGCGGTCGCATGGCTGGCGACATAGGTGCCGCGGATAGTGATGCGGCCGTCCGCCTCCATCAGAATCGTAGCCTTGCCACAACGCAGTTCAAGCCGCTCCTCGGCATGGATCCGCACGCGCTCGCCATCGCGAAAGACCTGAGCTCCTGTTGGCTTTTTGGCGGGCTCTACGATACGGCCGACGATCAGCGGCTTTTGCGGATTGCCGTCTTCGAACAGCAGCGCGACCTCCTGTCCGATCATGTCGGAACTCAAGGCGGCCAAGCTGCGTGCCGGCAACGCTGTTTCCCGGGGATTGCCGGGAAAAACGACCAGCGGCTTGTCGTCGTCAAAGCCAAGAAACTGGCCAATGACGACACCGTCGATGCGATTACGCAGCTTTGCCATGCGCCCTCCTAATTCTCCGCAATCTTCGAGCCCTTCATGGTGATGTCGCCCGATGCCTTGATAACGATCTTGCCCGATCCCTTGACCGAGATATCCTTGCCCTCGATCGCGATCGAGCCGTCCTTCTTCATCATGATCTTGGCCGACCCGGTCTGGATAAGGATCTCGTCGCCTGCATTGATCACCAGCTTCTTGCCGACATTGATCGCGCTGTTTTGGCTAATGCCGATCGAACTGTCCTTTGCGACACTCAGCGAATGGGCGCCTCCGACATTCGTCGAGTCATCCGCGCCGATGCTTGCGCTGCGCGCAGCACCGACGTTGAACGATTGAGCGCTCCCAATGGTGACGCTTTGATCCGCGCCGATATTGACGGTCTGCCCGGCTCCGACATTCCAGCTGTCGTCAGCCCCGATATCATGGCTTTGGCTGATGCCGACACTGACAGCGCGGGTCGCGCCGATGGTGTTAATCTGCGCCGCGCCCACGGTTCTGGTTTCGGCGGCCCCCACCGTATCGACGCGCGCCACGCCCACCGTGACCGTCTGATTGAGCCCCACGGTCTGCGAATGATTGGCGTCGATGTTCTCCGTCGAATTGGCGACGACGTGTATCGTCTCGTTGGCCATAACCGTCAGCGACCGGTTCGCGCCCACCGTCTCGGTGTCGTTCGAGCCGATATTCGTCGTCTGGTCGACGCCGATCTTGACCGTCTTGTTGTTGCCGACGTCCTCGTCGAGGTTGTGGCCGACGGAGTGCTTGGCGTCGTGGTCGATGCGGTCTGACTGGTCGTGCTGGACCGTCTTGTTGCGGTCGTGCTTGATCAGCAAATGGTGGTCCTTCTGGGCCTGGAAATTGACCAGCTCGGAGCCCGCCTTGTCCTCGAACATCAGCTCGTTGTAGCCGCCACCGCCTTTCGAAGAATTCGACTTCCAGCCCGATTGCGTGGCGTTGCCCGGCAGGCCGTAAGGCGGCATCTGAGACGCGTTGTAGACACGGCCGGTGATGATCGGCAGGTCAGGGTCGCCTTCGATGAAGTCGACGATGACCTCCTGGCCGATGCGCGGGATCTGGATGAAGCCCCAGTTGCTGCCGGCCCAGGTCTGCGAGACGCGCACGAAGCAGGATGAGTTCTGATCTTTCTTGCCGAGCCGGTCCCAGTGGAACTGCACCTTCACCCGCGCATATTTGTCGGTGAAGATTTCCTCGCCCGAAGGGCCGACGACGGTCGCGGTCTGCGGACCGCGCATGATCGGGCGCGGCGTGATGCGCGGCGGCCGGTAAGGCAATTTGGTCGGCGCCACGCCGAGCACCACCTTGAAATTCTCGTTATGGGCCTCGTTCTGGGTCCGGTAGCCCGGGTCGAACAGCCGGTATTCGGCGCTGACCACCAGATAGTCCTGGTTCTGGTCGTCGCGCGGAAAACTCTCCAGCGTGAACTTGCAGCCGGAGAAAAGACCGCGAACCGTGCCCACCGCCGTGCTGTGCTGGTGCACGGCCTGGAGTTCCTCGCGGCGGATCCCGGCGATCTTGTCGCCCCGCCCGACGTCGAGATGCGCGCCAGGCTGGCGATAGTTCTCGCCCGAGGCCTCCTTGTGGCCGAAGGGTTGCGAGGACTTCGCCATCAGATCGGCGCCGGGCTTCTCGAAATCATAGTCCGTATGGGCATAGGCGCCCGGGCGCACCGCGCTGCCGGGAATCCATTCGGTGATGTATTCGACGTCGCGCCGCGAGGCCTGGCCCTCGAAATTGTAGAGCACCTTCTCGTAACCGGGCGCCGGCTTCAGCTTGCTCATCGCATCGCAGAGGATGAGCGTGTGCTTGCCCTCGTCATGCTCGAAGAAATAGAAGATGCCTTCGTGCTCGAGCAGCCGCTGCACGAAATCGAGATCGCTCTCGTCATACTGAACGCAATATTCGCGCGAGGGATAGGACCCCTGCAGCCGCTTCTCGAATTTGGCGATGCCATATTTCGAGAATATCTTCTCGACGATCTCCACCGCCGTCATGTTCTGGAAGATGCGGCAGTCGGTGGTGTTGCCGAGGAACCAGAGCCAGGGCCTGACGGTCGCCTCGTAGAAGGCCAGCCGGTCCTCGATGCGGGTCAGCTTGAAATCCGACACGAGGCCGCTGAACCAGCGCTTCGGATCGGATTCGCCCTCGACCGAAACGACGCCGCCCAGCATCTTCAGCGGATCGACGTCGCGGTTCTTCGAGACGAAGCCGACGGTATAGGCGAAACAGCGGCTGATCTCATCGCGGCCGATGAGATGGGTGAAGGTCAGGTCGGCGCCAGCCGGCGTCTGTACAACCGTAGCACGTTCGTTCGGCATGGGTCGTGCCCCTCCTCGACGCGGCCGCCAGTGTGATGGTTTGAAACCCCCGTTCTATTAACTGCATCACGTTCGGGAGCGTTCGAATTCACCGCACCGTAAGGGGTCAGCCTAGCACATGTTTGGAGGAGGCCAAATAACAGCGGCGGCTAAACCGCACCCGGGCACCGGTGTGAAACGTTCCTCTCCCGCTCCGCTTGCAAGCTGCTAGAATACCGAAGCAATTCCGAGAAGGCGCCTGGCGGCTTTCCACCCGGAATCGCACGTAAGATAAGCATTTGTTGACCAAGTTCGGCGACGCTTCCGGATGTTCATCTCTCTGCAGATCAGCAATGTCGACAAGTTGCCGGCCGGCACCGCCGCCAGCTATGCCGCCCGCGACCGCAGTTTCGAGATCGGCCGCGAGAATTGCGACTGGACGCTGTCCGACCCGGACAAGTTCATCTCGGGCCGACACTGCGAGGTCCGCTACCAGGCGGGTTCGTTCTGGCTCTACGACCTCTCGCGCAACGGCACTTTCGTCAACGGTTCGAACCAGCGCATGGCCGGGCCGCATCGGCTGGCCCAGGGCGACCGGCTGCTGATCGGCCGCTATGTCGTCGGCGTTTCGATCGAAGACGAACGGGCCGCGACAGGCCATGCGCAGACCAGGACCGGGTCGACACAACGCGAGCTGCCGCCCTCGACCGGCCGCCCGATGGATCCCGGCCATGAGCCATTCTTCAATCCGGCGGAGCAGCGCCTGATTGGGGCGGCGCCCGTCTCGACATCCTCGGCGCTGCAGCCCGGCCCGGCGGCCCCGGCCAATCGGCCGGCCGAAGCGGACGCGCTGTTGCGGGAGATCGCCAGGGCGGCGGGCATCGCGCCTGAATTGCTGCAATCGCGCGACCCGCACGACATCGCAGCAGAGATCGGCGCGGTGCTGAGGACCACGGTCGAGCAACTGTCGCTGCTGCTCAAGGCGCGCGCGGCGGCGAAGGTGCTCGCCAAAACCGCGAACCGCACGATGATCGGCGCCGAGGACAACAACCCGTTGAAATTCGTGCCGGGTACCGACGACATTCTGGAGATCATGTTCGCCAAGCGCAGGGCGGGCTATCTCGATGCAAAGCACAGTGTCGAGGATGCGTTCCGCGACCTGAAGGCACACGAAATCGCAACCTACGCCGCCATGCAGGCCGCGCTCTCCCGGCTGCTCGACGACCTGTCGCCGGAGGCGATCGCCAAGAAAATCCCGCCCGCGTCCTTCTCGTCCAGGAAAAGCCAGGCCTGGGATGCGCTTGTCGCGACCTGGCGGGCGATGGAGGACAAGCACGAAAACGGCATGCTGGATGTCTTCCTCGCCTATTTCGCCGAAGCCTACGCCAAGGCCGGCAAGCAGAAATAGCCGCACGGGCACGGTCCGCGCCGGCCGTATGTGACGGGTCTCATAGAAGAACCCGCTTCTTCGAGCATCTTGCTCTCCGATTTCAATCGGCGGCCCCGTTTCAATTGGGTATCCGGGCGACTAGAATGCGCAAGGAAGCTTGCCTGGCGGGCAAAGCGGCGTGGCTTGGGGCGTTTGCAGCAATGTCATGTTTCGGCGAGATGTGCCTTTCCATGCGGCCCGCCGCCGAAGCCCTGGCTGAGATGCGTTCCCGCGGTCGAAGGCATGCCTGTCGCGTTGCGACGGTGGGTCGTCGCCGATGAGCTCGAAGGACGATCCCTCCAAGCCGGCGGACAAAACCGTCATCCGTGCACCGCGGCCGAAGCAGAAGCCGCTTGCGGCTCCCGAGAGATCAAGTCCGGAAGCCGCGCGGCCTGCCCCATCGCCTGCCCGCGAAGCGACAGTTTTCGACCCCGGCGATGGCCGGCAGATCCCCACCGGCTGGTCGTCTGGAACCGTGCTCTTTCAGGCGCCAACTCCGGGAGCGGCCGCAAATGCGGCGCCGGGGTTGCAGCAGGATGCCCTTCTCAACGCCGCCGGCGGCGTCAACTACCCTGCGGCAAATCCGATCCTCGCCGCTGCGGCACCGCTGCTGATGCTCTTCGGCCAATTGCGGCTGATACCGGTTGAACGGCAAGCCGCACCCTTGGCGGAGCATATAGCCGAGACGATCGAGACCTTCGACCGCGCAATCGCAAAAGCCGGCATTGGCGAGGAAGACGCGCGGATCGCCAAATTCGCCCTTTGCGAAACCGCCGACGACCTCGTCGGCAACCTGCCCTGGCCAAGCAAGGACAGCTGGCTTCAGCACAGCCTGGTGGCCCGGTTCTTCCACAGCCAACCAACAGGCGCCGGCTTCTACGGAGCGCTGAACACGATCCTCGCCAAGCCGGAAGCGCATTACGACCTGCTCGAACTGATGCATGCCTGCCTGTCGCTGGGCTTCGAGGGCCAGTATCGGGGGCTGACGGGCGAACGAAACACGCTCGAGCGCGTCCGGCGCGACGTCTACGACACGCTGCGCTACTTCAAGCCACGCGCCAATGATGACATCTCGCCCAGTTGGCAAGGCATGGCGGCGGCGTTGCCGAAGCCAAGGGCGCGGCTGCCGCTCTGGGCGGTCGCGGCCGCCGCGGCGACGCTGGTGACAGCGGCCTTCTTCGGACTGCGGGTGCTGATCACCGACGAAGGTGACGCGACCGCCGGCGAATTGCTGGCGCTCAACCCGTCGACGCCCGTCACCATCGAGCGCGCCAGCGTGGCGGCGCCCGCCGAACCGGTGCAACCCAGCCCGCCGCAGCCCGCGGTTCCAGACACGACCCAGATCGATCGCATCCGCGCGGCACTTGCCAAGGAAATCGCCGGCGGCGGACTGAGCGTCGGCGAGAAGGGCGAATTCATCGTCGTCGAGATCAACAACCAGCTCTTGTTCGCGTCCGGCCAGGCGGAACTGAAGCCGCAGTTCCAGCCAATCGCGGCCGATATCGCCACGGCGCTCGATGCCGAACCCGGGTCGATCCGGATCGTCGGCCACACCGACAATGTGAAGCCGAAGAAGTCGAGCCAGTTCAAATCGAATTTCGACCTTTCCGTCGCCCGCGCCAAAGCCCTCCAGGCGATGGTGGCCGAGCAATTGAAAGACCCATCACGGCTGAGTGCCGACGGCAAGGGCGAGGACGAGCCGATCGCCGACAATGGGACGGCGGACGGCCGCGCCAAGAACCGCCGCGTCGACCTGATGATCCCCAAACAGGAGACCTTGCAGACCAGCGCGGCGGAGAACGGCGACTGATGCGCTGGATGCTGCGGATCTTCAGCTTGGCTGCGCTTGCCGGTTTCTCGGCGGCGGTCTGGTATGCCGGGCCGCTGATCCGCTTCGCCGATACGCACCCGCTCGGGCCCGTGTGGCTCAGGGCCACGATCATCGGCGTCACGGTTGCGGTGCTCGCGCTGTTCTACGGGGTCCGCTTCTGGCAGCGGCGCAAGGCGCAAAAGGCGCTCGAAACGGCCATCGTGCGCAGCGACGAGCGCAACGACGATTCACAAGTGCTCGAAGCGCGCATGGGTGAAGCGATCGCGACGCTGAAGCGGACGAGCGGCAAGCGCAATTTCCTCTATGACATTCCCTGGTACATCATCATCGGCCCGCCCGGCGCCGGCAAGACGACGGCGCTGGTCAATTCCGGGCTGAAGTTTCCGCTTGCAGGCTCCGGCAGCGCGCAGCCGGTGGCCGGCGTCGGCGGCACGCGGTCCTGCGACTGGTGGTTCACCGACGAGGCGGTGCTGATCGATACGGCCGGCCGCTACACGACGCAGGAATCGGATCGCGAGCGCGACAAGGCAAGCTGGCTCGCCTTCCTGCGATTGCTCAAGAAACAGCGCACCAGGCAACCGATCAATGGCGTGATCCTGGCCGTCAGCCTTGCAGATCTGGTCGGTTTCGACGACCGGCAGCTCGACGCGCATGTCACCGAGATCAGAAGCCGCCTGCGCGAATTGCACGAGACACTGAAGATCCAGTTCCCGGTCTATCTGCTCTTCACCAAGGCCGACCTCGTCTCCGGTTTCATGGACTTTTTCGGCGATTTCGATGAAGCGCGCCGGCGCAAGGTATGGGGCGTGACATTCCAGACCGCCGACCGCACCAAAAACATGGCCGGAGAGGCGCCGGCGGAATTCGACGGGCTGGCGAAGCGGCTCGCCGAAGAGGTCGCCGACCGCCTGCAGGAAGAGACCGACCCCGTAGTGCGCATCGCGCTGTTCGGCTTCCCGGCGCAGTTCAGTGCGCTGAAGAACCGGATAGCGCAGTTCGTCGGCAGCCTGTTCGATACCTCGCGGAGCCAGGTCAATGTCAGCCTGCGCGGGCTCTATTTCTCATCGGGCACCCAGGAAGGCACGCCCTTCGACCAGGTGCTCGGCGCGATCGGCCGCAGTTTCGGCAGTGCCTCGCAAGCGCATCTTTCCGGCGCCGGCAAGAGCTTCTTCCTGCATGATCTGCTGGCCAAAGTGATCTTCCCGGAATCGGGCTGGGTGTCGTTCGACCGGGCGGCCGAGCGGCGCGCCAGGCTCGCCAGGTTCGGTAGCCTGGCCGCGATCGCGCTGGCGGCGTTGGCGGCGCTCGGCGTATTGGGCCTCAGCTTCTTCGCCAACAAGCAGCTGATCGCCTCCACAAGGCAAGCCATGGCGCATTATCGCGACAGCGCCGATACGCTGCTCAAGGGCACGACGGTGACCGACGTCGACCTCGAAAACGTCATCGGTCCGCTCGACCAGTTGCGCAACCTGCCGGCCGGGTTCGAAAACGGCGACCAGGCAAGGCCGATCGAGGAGACCTTCGGGCTCAGCCAGCGCGAGAGGCTGCTGTCCGCCTCCAAGACCGCCTACCGGCAAGCGCTGGAGCGAACCTTCCGCTCGCGGCTGCTGGTGCAGGCGGAGCGGACGATCCAGGCAAGGATGGCCGACCCGGTGGCGCTCTACGAACCGCTCAAGATCTACCTGATGCTGGGCGGCAAGGCGCCGAAAGTCGATGACGAACTGGTCGTCTCCTGGATGAAACAGGACTGGGAAGAGAACCGCTACCCCGGCGAGAACAACCGCGAGGGCCGCGCACAGCTCGAAAGGCATCTGCGCGCCATGCTTGCCCTCGACGACGCCTATGATCCAACCTTCGAGCTCAACCAGCCGCTGGTGGAGGCCGCGCAGCGCTCGCTCGGACGCATGAGCCTCGCCGACCGCGCCTGGGCGCAGATCAAATCGGCGGTCTACGCGGCAAGGCTGCAGGATTTCTCCGTCGCCGCGAAAGCCGGTCCGGAAGCGCAGCTGTTGTTCGAGCGCGCGGACGGCAGCGAACTTGCCGATCTTCAGGTCCCAGGCCTTTACACGCGCGCCGGGTTCAATCGCTTCTTCCTGCCGCAGCTCTCGCGCATCGCGCAGATGCTCGTCGACGACCAATGGGTGCTCGGCGGCGGCGGCGAGCAGGGCGGCATCGACCAGGACCTGCCCAAGCTCGGTCCCGAGCTCATCGACCGGTACGGCAAGGAATTCGCCGCCGCCTGGAACGGCGTGCTCGACCAGCTGAAGCTCAAGGCGATGCTGAAGGACAAGCCGCAATATCTGGCGCTCTCCGCCCTCGCCGCGCCGGACTCGCCCCTCGACCAGCTCTTCACCGCAATCGCCGATGAAACCGCGTTGACGAAGGACAGCGCCGCCGAGGGCGATACCGGCACGGCGCAGCAGGACCCGGCCAGCATGGCGAAAGGCCTCGCCCGCATCGGCCTGCAGATCGCCGGCGGCAAGTCGCAGAGCCGCGCCGGCGCAAGCTCGGCCGTCGCGCAGAATGCCGGCGCGAGCGTCGAGGCGCAGTTCCGCTCGTTCCAGGCGCTGGTCGGCGGGGCAGCCGGTCGCCGGCCGCTCGATGCGCTGACGCAGAACTTCCACGACATCTTCCAGAGCCTGAAGCTCGCGGCCGATGTCCCCACGCAGACCGAGCGCGTCAACGCCAACCTGCAACTGCAGATCTCGACGTTGCGCGCCAATGTCTCGCGCCTGCCCAAGCCGCTGGCGCGCATGGTCAACGCGGCGGCGGACGAGCTCGAAGGCAATGTCGCGGAAACCTCTGTCGCCAACCTCAACCAGACCCTCGACCAGACGGTGACGCGCGCCTGCGAGGCGGCCGTCAATGGCCGCTATCCCTTCACCCGCGAGGGCACCGACGAGATCTCGATGGCGGATTTCACCAAGCTGTTCGCGCCGGGCGGCCTGATGGACCGCTTCTTCGCGCAGAACCTTGCACCGCTGATCGACATGACCGGCCAGGAATGGGCCTGGAAGCAGGATGCGCGTTCCAGCAAGGACCTTGCAAAATCGACCTTGAAGGCGTTCCAGTCGGCGGCGGAGATCCGCAGCGCCTTTTTCCCCTCCGGCGGCTCGGTGCCCTCGGTCTCGATCACTATCACGCCGGCGTCGCTGAACAGCGAGGTCGACAGCGCCGTGCTCGACGTCGACGGTCAGACGGTCCAGAGCGCGCAGGCCGGCAACGCGCCGAGCATCGTGACATGGCCGAGCGGCGCCGCTTCCGGATCAGCGAGCCTCAGCCTCGTGCCGGAAATGCCTGGACGCGAGTCCGCGCTCAAATTCGAAGGGCCGTGGGCGTTGAAGCGGCTGTTCGACAAGGCGACCATCACGGGCGACGGCGCCAACACGGAAGCCCGCTTCGTGATCGGCGGACGCGATGTCGCCTATACGATCCAGACCGGCTCGGGCGCCAATCCGTTGCTGCTGCCGGCCTTGTCCGGCTTCAGCTGTCCGAAGGCGTTCTGAGATGACCGGATCGAGCCTTCATTTCGGTACTCTAATGTACACGCTTATGGCAGAGTGGCCTGGGCACGCGGCCCGTGGCTGGTCACAGAGGACGCTCGTGAAGCGCTTGGTGGCAAATTGAGCACTGTCGCCCTCCCCATCGAAAGCTTCGGCGTGAGCCACCAGGGCTGCGTGCGCGATCACAACGAGGACAACTACCTCATTGAACCGCAGACCGGGCTCTGGGTGGTGGCCGACGGGATGGGCGGGCACGAGGCCGGCGAAGTCGCCTCGGCCAGCATCGTCGATCACCTGGCGACGATCGGCATTGCGAGTTCGGCGCCGGATCTTCGCGCCCGCTTCGAGGACCGGCTCAGCCGCGCCAATGCGGAGATCCGCGACATATCGCGCTCGCGCGGCATCACCATCGGCTCCACTTTCGCGGCGCTGCTTGCCATGGATGGACGGTTCGCCTGCCTGTGGGCCGGCGACAGCCGCATCTATCTCGTCCGCAACGGCTCGATCTTCCAGGTTTCGAAGGATCATACCGAGGTGCAGGAATTGCTCGACCGCGGCATGATCAGCGCGGAGGAAGCGCGCACCTGGCCGCGCCGCAACGTGATCACGCATGCGGTCGGCGTCAACGATGAGCTCGAGATCGACTTTCAGCAAGGCGAGCTGATGGCGGGCGATGTTTTCGTCCTCGGCACCGACGGACTGACCGCGCATGTCAGCGACGCCGAGATCGAGGCCGCGGTCAGGTCCGCTACGCCGCGGACGGCATGCCAGACCCTCCTGGATACCGTGCTTGAGCGCGGCGGAACCGACAATGTAACCATCGTACTCGTGAAGATCGGCGGCGGGCATAGCGGCGCGCAGCATTCGGATCGCTCCGGAGCGGAGGCCCTGGCCAGATGAGCGACGACGACAAGACGCGCATATCGACTGGTGTCACCTATACCGGGGTCGGCACGCAGCTCAGCGGCATCTACGAGCTCGATGAGAGGATCGCCTCCGGCGGCATGGGCGAAGTCTATCGCGGCCACAACATCCAGACCGGCGACCATGTGGCGATCAAGATCGTGCTGCCCGAATTCGCCCGCGACCAGACGATCCTGTCGCTGTTCCGCAAGGAAGCGTCGATCCTCAACCATCTGTCGCATGATGCGGTGGTGCGCTACCACGTCTTCACCATCGATACGGGAATCGGCCGCCCCTATCTTGCGATGGAGTTCGTGGACGGCCAATCGCTGTTCGACGTCATGCGGCGCGGGCCGATGCAGGGAGAGGACGTGCGCCGGCTTTGCCATCGCCTCGCCTCGGGGCTTAGTGCCGTGCACCAGGCCGGCGCGGTGCACCGCGACCTCTCGCCGGACAACATCATCCTGCCCGGCGGCCGGGTCGAGCGGGCCAAGATCATCGATTTCGGCATCGCCCGGTCGGCCACCGTCGGCGGCGAAACGCTGATCGGCGGGAAATTTGCCGGCAAATACAACTACGTCTCGCCGGAACAACTCGGCCTCTATGGCGGCGAGGTCAGCGAGCAATCCGATATCTATAGCCTCGGGCTGGTGCTGGCCGCGGCGCTGCGCGGAAAGCCGCTCGACATGAGCGGCTCGCAATATGAGGTCATCGAGAAACGCCGGACCGTGCCGGACCTGTCGGATATCGATCCCGACTTCCATGAACTGATCTCGGCCATGCTGCAGCCGGATCCGCGCGACCGACCGGCCAGCATGGCCGAGATCGCCAGGGCGACGCGCGGCGAGGACCTCGAGGCGACATTGCCGCCGCCGGTGCCGTTCGGCGCGCGCGACCGCTCCGGCCTGCCGCGCGCCGGCTGGACAGCGACGCCGGACTCCAAACCGCCGCCACCGGCGCCTCCCGGCGAACCGCGCTTCGTCGAGCATGTGCGCCCCGCATACCTGTCGGAGCCAAAGCCCGCGCCGGCTGCCGCTCCGTCCAGCGCGCCCGCACCGGCTGCGCCCAAAAAGGCTTCGCGGATGCCCGCCATCGCCGGAGGGGTCGCGGCGCTCGCCGTCCTGGCTGGAGGCGGCGTCTATTTCAGCGGCGTCCTGGCGCCGTCGCCGGTGACGGAAACATCGAAGCCGCTGACGCCGAAGCCGGTCGCGGAAGCCACCAAACCAGTGGCGGAAGCACAGCAACCGGAGGCGCCGAAACCCCAGCCAACGGCCACGCCTCAGCCGAAACCGCCGAAACCTGACACGGCGAAGCCACCAGCCCAACCCGACGCGGAGGCCAAGACGCCCGTCAAGCAGCCGGCCTCGCCAGCCACCCAGCCGCAGAGCGAGGCCAACAGCCAGGCGCATCTCCCACCGGTCGAGATCAAACCCGTGCAACCCCCGGCGCAACAGTCGCCGACGCCTGCGCCGGCTCCCGCACCGGAGGCGGTGGAAAGCCCGAAGCCGACGCAGCCTGCAAGCGAGCCGGCGGCCAAGACGCCGGAACCGAGCCAGGCGGCTGAGAAAAAGCCGGCGCAGGAGGCAAGTCCGCCGGCGGCCAAGCCCAGCGTGAAAGACCTCGTGGACATGCTTTCCAAGCTGCCCAAGCCGAACGCCTCCCCGCCCCCCGCTACGGAAAACCGGGCACAAGCGCAGCCGACCACTCTGCCGCCCGAGCCGAAGGCACAGACCCCGACAGCCAGCCCGCCGGAAACGCAGACGGCTCCGACAGCGCAGCAACCGCAACCGCCGGCGACCAAGCAGCCGGGTAACACCGACGTAGTCATCAATGTGCCCAAGCCGGCGCTTCCGTCAGCGGATGACAATATGGCCAAGTGGAACGACCAGCGCTCGTGGGTGCGCGATTTCAGCGGCGGCAATTGTTTTTATGCGAACGTGACATCGGGCCCCGGTGGCGCCCCGACGATCGAGGGATACGGAACCGCGGTCCAGCCCTTCGAACAATTGCTCAACGATTTCCAGACGCGGTTCCATATCGAGCCGGATATCAGCGTGCGCCTCATCACCCTGTCCCAGTGCGGAGTGCCCACGTTCCTGCGCTTCCTCGACCGGAGCTCGGCCGCGAAGCCGCAGCTTGTGCTGGACCGGACATCCATCCCGGACGGCTCGCCGGTCAGCGGCGCGCTGTATACGGGCGGGGGGCTCGTCTCGAACGTCATGCTGATCGACCACAAGGGCGTCGCCTTCAACCTCGACGACCGCATGGTGCCACAAACCGACAAGGTGACCTTCAACATCCCGATCGGCCTCGCCGCCGCGGACAAGGCGGCCGGCAAGGCGGTGCCGCAGATCATGCTGGTGATCACCGGGCCCAAGGACATCCAGGCCGCCATGTTCTCCAGGCCGACGCCGGCCTCGGAGCTTTTGCCAAAAATCCTCGAGGAGATCGAGGCCAATGGATCGCAGTTCTCCGCCACGGCCACGTATTTCCGGCTTGGCGGATAGCATGAACGCCGATGGATCTTCGTCGCTCGCGTTCTCTGTACCAGCCCTCGCCACGCAAGCAGCGTAGCCGGCTCCGATTGCTGTTGCCGGGCCGCGTGACGCTTGCCACGCTGCTCGGCGCGGCGCTGCTCTCGATCTTTTCGCCCGGCAGAGCGCGTGCCGAATTCACCGTCTGCAACCAGACGCTCGACGTCGTCAATCTCGCGGTGGGACAGAAGGTCGACAATGCCGACCAGACGGACGGCTGGTGGACGATCGGCGCCAACCAGTGCGTCAACGTCATCCGCGAGGAGCTGACCAACCGCTACATCTATCTCTACGCGACGGATGTCTTCGGCCATGCGATCCTCAACGGGTCGACCGAGATGTGCATCGACCGGAGGCGCTTCTCGATCCGCGGCATCGAGGAGTGCTGGCAGCGCGGCCATATCGCGGCGCGCTTCGTCGAGGTCGACACGCTCGAGCAAGTGCGCTGGACCTATTTCCTGACCGGAAACAGCCCTTGACGCACTCGATCGACACGAGCTTCAAGGCAAAGAAGCAGGCGCGCCAGGCCGAGCGCCGGCGCAAGCTCTGGCGCCGGGCCCTTGCCGGCCTTGCCACGCTCGCCGTCGTCGCTTTAGCCACCGGCTTCTATCTGACCAGGGACTACTGGTCGTTCGGCGACGAGGATGAAGAGCTGCATCCGGTCGAGGGCATGGAAGACGTGCCGCCCGACGCCTCGGTCTATGTGCCGGCGATCATCGATCTCGCCGGCGATCCGATGTGGATCACGCTGGCGCCCGATGCCGACACCGCGACGAAGGGCACGACCGTCGCGCGCCCGGCCGAGCTCGACAGTTCCGGGGCCTCGCCGCAGATCGAAATCCTCACCGACGTGATGCTGAGCGCCAGCGAGAAGTTCATGACGACGATCCCGTCGACGCAAGAGGATTTCGCCTTCTTCCAGGCGCAGCGGCAGGCCTCTCCGAAACCTTCGGCAACGGCGCCGGAAGGTGAGCAACCGCTCCCGCCGGCTCCGGCCGCAGCGCCCGACGATCAACAGGGCGACCTGGAGAACGACCTCCAGGCAGCGCCGGACGAGAGCGACGCCGGTTCAGCGCCCAAGGCCGACGCCGACGACCCGGAGGCCGGCTGGGGCGAGACCATCGACCAGGGCGAAGCAGCACTCCCGGCTTTCAAGAAAACCGCAATCGAGAACAACACGACTGTCGCGACCGTCGCCAGCGAATATCAGCGCTTCGAGGCGACCGAGGACACTTTCGTGAAGATCCTCAATGACCGCAGCCTGGACAGCGTGGCGCTCGACGCGCATTTCTCCGCCGACGACGCGAAGCTGGCAGGCGAAGCGCTGAAGGCACTGTTCAACCGCGACGGGCTGGAGTCCGGCTTTGTCGTGGCCATGCGTGGGTTCCGGCCGAACCGCGAGACGACGACCATGTCGCTGATGCAGGTCTCCATCTACGCGAGAAACGTCTATGTCGGCACGCTGACGCGCAATGCGGCCGGCGCCTTCGTGTCGGGCGTCGACCCCTGGGTCCGCGAGGACCTCTTCAACTATTCGGGCGCCTCGGACCAGGGCGGGCCCAAGCGTCAGTACCGGCTGCTCGACGCGATCTATTCGACGGCGGCGCGCAACAAGGTGCCGACCAGCGTCATCGGCGAGGCGATCATGTATCTGTCGCGAGGACAGGACCTCGACGCCTTCGCCAGCGAGGACCAGCGCTTGGTGCTGATCTACTCGCAAACGCCGCGCGGCCAGGGCGAAATCTCCGGGCGGGTGCTCTATGTCGGCGTCCAC
This sequence comes from Mesorhizobium humile, assembly GCF_033977215.1. NCBI lineage: Bacteria > Pseudomonadati > Pseudomonadota > Alphaproteobacteria > Hyphomicrobiales > Phyllobacteriaceae > Mesorhizobium > Mesorhizobium humile. The sequence continues at coordinate 1,311 of NZ_JAVIIV010000023.1, read as the reverse complement.
GGCGCGGACAAGAGCCTCGACTGCTTCGTCTTCCAGCAGAGCGACGGCCAGTATGCCTGCGTGACCGGCGACGACCAGGTGCACTCGCTGACCGTCACCAACGGCATGGTCACGCCGGTCGCCGGGGTGATGACCTCGACTTTCGGCCCGCGCAAGCATCCGATCCTCGGCACGGTTCGAATCCACAAAGGCGTCGACTGGGCGGCGCCGGTCGGCACGCCGATCATGGCTGCCTTCGACGGCGAAATCTCGTTCCAGGGCGATGGCGGCAGCTACGGCAATCTGGTGAAGATCACGCATGCCAATGGCCGCGAGACGCGCTACGCGCATATGCAGAAATTCGCCATCGCCAGCGGCGTCGGCACCAAGGTGAAGGCCGGCGACGTCATCGGCTATATCGGCACCACGGGGCTTTCGACCGGCCCGCATTTGCATTTCGAGCTCTACCAGAATGGCGAGGCGATCGACCCGCTGGGGACGGTCACCACGGTCGCCACCGCCGTGTCAGTCAGTTCCGGTGGCTCCGGCGATGCCGCGGTCGAGACGCTGACCGAGCGGATCGTGCATGTCGAAAGCGGCGGCAGCTCTCGCGCCAAGAACCCGCTTTCCTCGGCAACCGGCGCCGGCCAGTTCATTTCCAAGACCTGGATCCGGATGATGAACACGTATCGGCCCGACCTTGCCCGCTCGCTGTCGACCGCCGACCTTTTGGCGCTTCGCTACGACGCGACGCTGTCGCGCGAAATGGTGCGCAACCTGGCGCGCGAGGGGGAAGCCTATCTGCGCGCCCGCGGCCACCAGATCACCGCCGGCCGCCTCTATCTTTGCCATTTCCTCGGCATGGAAGGGGCGCACCAGGTGCTGGCGGCGCCGGGTTCGTCGCAATTGAGCGCCGTTCTTGGGTCGGCCGTCATCCAGGCCAATCCGTTCCTGACCGGCAAGACCGCGAGCTACGTCGTCGACTGGGCTGAGCGGAAGATGGGACAGAAAGTGCCGCGCGTGGTGACCGACCAGAGCCAGCCGACGACAACCACGACCGAGGTCCGGCAGACCTCCCCGGAATTTGAGAAGTACAAGCAGGCGATCACCGCGCTGATAGGCTCTATCCAGGATACGCTGGAGCCTGGTTAGTTCCTCAACACAGAAGTTTTGACCGGTTGGCTATGTGTGCGTTGGCATGCCTTGGCGATTGGCCGAGATGCCTATCGCGGTCGTCATCCACGGGCGGAGCAAGGAGCGCAGCGACGCGCGCAGACCCGAGGATCCATGCCGTGACTTGGAAGCGCCGCGGCGGTCCAGAAATTCTGCACC